>JANMVC010000044.1:0-1884 GCA_031392315.1 Pyrinomonadaceae bacterium
AATGGCGAGATTGCCTTTCAGTCTGGCGAGCCGACATGTTACTGCCCGCAGTTGGCCGTGTCAACACTTACATTTAGCGGTGGTTAGTTAAAACTGATTCTTAACTGTAATCCACAAACCTAATCCAATACCTCAAGACTCGATTGGCTGGATACCCGCAGCCTGCGGGCTCACCAGTGGACGAGATTTTCTTTGCGCAACTTTGCGTCTCACTTTGCGAACTTTGCGTTCGTCGTGGCGGGTTAACGGAAAGGCGCAAAGGGTTCGCCAAGCGCCGCAAAGCAAACTGAACCAGCGCGCCCCAGAGCCCTCGCTAGACGGTCTCTATTCGCCAAGCTATAATCCGCCTTCACTCCACTTCAACAATCGCAGTTCGGAAGGAATTTTTTCCCATAGTGACATCTCCAGCGTCGCCGATCGTTTTCCGCCTGGCCTCACGGCTCGATGAAATTGGCTTTTCTGACATCGTTAACATTCGGAATCGGATCATGAAGTTGCGGGCCGAGGGCGCCACGGTTCATCAGTTTGAGGGTGGCGAGCCTTACATGCAGACGCCGGATTTTGTGAAGGACGCGATGACCCGCGCGCTCGCCGACAACAAAACTCGCTATGCGCCATCGTCCGGAATCATGGAACTCCGATCGGCGATTGCCGACAAGCTGCGGGCGAAGAACAACATTCATGCTGAAGCCGGCGAGGTGATGATCGTCAACGGCGGCATGCAGGGACTCTTCGGTGCGTTTCAATCGGTCGTGGATCCTGGCGACGAAGTGTTGGTGTTCTCGCCCTTCTGGACACCCATCAAAGACTTGATTGCCTATTCACAAGGCAAGACGGTTTTAGTTCCAACTGACGAAGCGCGTGCCGACGGATTTGAGAAAACCCTGGCGCGCTACGCCACCGCGCGCACGCGAGCGATTTACTACAACACGCCACAGAATCCAACCGGCGTTGTGTTCACGCGTGACGAAGCATTGGCCGTGGCGCGGTTTGCGCAGGAGCGCAATCTAATTGTCTTCGCCGATGAGGCCTACGAAGATCTGGTTTACGACGGTGAGCACTTTTCCATCGCCTCGCTTGACGGCATGTTTGAACGCACCCTCACTTTGTTCACGCTCTCGAAGTCTTACGCGATGACGGGCTGGCGTTTGGGTTACGCAGTCGCCCCCGAACCCTGGATGACTGGGATGCGAAAAACTACTCTCTATTCCTCAAACGGAGTTTCGACGCCGACTCAGTGGGCCGGTTTGGCAGCACTGACATCAGCATCCGATATGCTGGAAACAAATCGACGGGCGTATCAAGAGCGCCGCGATTTGATGCTGACAGGACTCAACGAACTTGGGTTGGGTTGCGAAAGCCCTGCCGGCGCGTTCTATGCATTTCCGGATGTAACCAGTGTCGATGCAGATAGTCGCAAAGCTGCCGAAATTCTCCTCGAACGAGCGCAGGTTGCCACCGTTCCCGGCGTCGTCTTTGGGCCACACGGCGAAGGACACCTGCGCTTTTCGTTTTCCACTTCAATCGAAAATATTGAGGCCGGCCTGGATTCTCTCCGGCGAAATCTATAGCGCGTGATAGAACGGCCACAGATAGCCAGCGATGAACACGGATTAGGACAGTAACCACTTTCCGTCATCGCTGCTATGGCTTGATCCGTGTGACTCTGCGTTAATCTGTGGCTATTCGATACCCATGAACGAATTCGATTTCATCAGGAAGATTCGAGAACAGGCGCACGCGCGTGGCGCTTCGTCTGACTTGATTCAAGGAATCGGAGACGACGCCGCGGTGCTCAAGTCCGCGCCGGGCGCGAACCTGGTAATTAGCACGGACCTCCTCATCGAAGACATCGACTTTCGTCACGACAGCACAAATTTCCTC
>JANMVC010000077.1:0-5812 GCA_031392315.1 Pyrinomonadaceae bacterium
TATGATCTTTCGCGGACCCTTTCCCGACGTTACCATCCCCGAAACTGCCATCACGCCTTTCGTATTCGAAAGGGCGGCAGCACTCGGCGACAAACCCGCGCTGATTGATGGACTCAGCGGACGAATTGTCACCTATGCGGAGCTCACCACTTCGGTCTCGCAGGCTGCCGCCAGCCTGCATAAGCGTGGCTTCAAAAAGGGCGACGTGTTTGCGATCCTCAGCCCGAATATTCCGGAGTATGCGATTGCATTCCACGCCGTCGCTTCGCTGGGCGGCATCACTTGCACCGTCAATCCGCTCTACACCGAACAGGAAATCGCCCACCAACTCAAAGACTCCGGCGCGCGTTTTCTGGTTACCGTTTCGCCGTGTCTCGAGAAAGCGAACGCGGCAGCGCTGGAGGCAAACATCGAGGAGCTGTTTGTCTTCGACACGTTTGACACGATCGACACTTTTGACAGCTCCGACCTGCAGGGCGCGAGGGCCGGAGCAACACCTTTCTCGTCGCTCCTGGAAAGCGATGGCAACTTTCCGGAAGTTGCCATCAATCCGCGCGAAGACCTGGTGGCACTTCCTTACTCAAGTGGCACTACCGGTCTGCCCAAGGGCGTGATGCTCACGCATCACAACCTCGTCGCCAACATGTGCCAGATGGAGGGCCTCAACTACTTCACTGACCACGACACATTGATCGCCGTGCTGCCGATGTTTCACATCTACGGCCTCGTGGTCATCCTGAATCTGGGTCTGCGGCAGGGCGCGACGATTGTGACGTTGCCGCGTTTCGAACTTGAGCCGTTTCTGCAAACGCTGCAAAGGTATGAAGTCACCATGGCCCATCTCGTGCCGCCGATCGTGCTCGCGCTCAGCAAACATCCGATCGTTGATCAGTACCCGATACCCAGTGTCAAAACGATCTTCTGCGGCGCCGCGCCGCTCGATGAGAACCTGACGCGCGCCTGCATGGAACGCCTCGGCTGCGATATCCGCCAGGGATACGGCATGACGGAAACCAGTCCGGTCACGCATTCGTCGCCGGCGGATCCCAGCCAGGTAAAGTTTGGCTCCGTGGGAGTAGCCGCGCCAAACACCGAATGCAAAGTCGTCGATTTGGAAACTGGCGCCGCGCTGGGTGCAAATCAGGAAGGCGAAGTTTGCGTTCGTGGCCCACAGATCATGAAGGGCTATTTGAATCGTCCCGAAGCTACGGCCTCAACCATCGATCCAGAGGGTTGGCTGCACACCGGCGACATTGGCTACGCCGATGCTGACAGCCACTTCTTCATCGTGGATCGGGCGAAAGAGCTGATTAAGT
Organism: Pyrinomonadaceae bacterium; assembly: GCA_031392315.1. GTDB lineage: Bacteria > Acidobacteriota > Blastocatellia > Pyrinomonadales > Pyrinomonadaceae > PSRF01. The sequence continues at coordinate 1,317 of JANMVC010000077.1, forward strand.
ACAAAGGCTTTCAGGTGCCGCCGGCCGAGTTGGAAGCTGTACTGCTGACCCATCCGGCGGTGGGCGATGCAGCGGTGATTCCCTGCCCTGATGACGAGGCCGGTGAAGTGCCGAAGGCTTTCGTGGTCTTAAAAGGTGGAGCCAGCGCGGAAGAAATCATGAAGTTTGTCAACGAACGGGTGGCGCCATATAAAAAAATTCGTAGCGTCGAATTCATCGACAAGATTCCCAAGTCGGCGTCGGGTAAGATACTTCGCCGTGTGTTAGTGCAAGCCGAACGCGAAAGGAAAAAAGCAGATGTCGCCTGAGATAGTTTCCCAAGTAGTGAAGAATTATTTTGCCGCCCTGCGCGCGATGAACCAAAACGCCTGGGTCAACACCTTCGCCGAAGATGCCGTTAGCCATGATCCGGTGGGGGCGCCGCCGATTGAAGGCCATCAAAAGCTGGGCGAATTTTTCCAGTCAGTCACGAATGCGTTTAAGGAAGTGGGTCTGACCGAAGACCATGTATTCATCGCCGGCAATCAGGCGGCGGTGAAGTGGACTGGTGCGGGCGTCAGCAAGCAGGGGAATAACGTACGCTTCGAAGGCATCGACGTTATCACCGTAAACGAGGCCGGCAAGATTACCGGCGTGCAGGCTTACTGGAATCCGGCGGAGATGGTGGCGCAGCTTTAGCGAGGAATTCAACCTGAGTTATATTAATGAGTCTCCTCAGGATTGTTCAGATCATATCGCCCGATAGTCGAGCAAGGCGCCGAGCGCGGTAACTCAATGTTGCAGAGGAATCGATCCACGAAAAAACACGAACTCGCACGAAATATAGTTGGTGTCGTTTCGTGTTTGTTCGTGGATCGTTTTTCATCTGACTTTAAAGGTGTCTTGGGCCATGCGGGTTAGTCTGCGGATGTTTTTAGCCTTAACCAGGAGTTATCACTGCAATGCAATCGCTCAAATGCATATTCAAAGCTCTGCTTCTCACGCTCACGCTGGGAGTTCTAATTCCGGCGTCAGCCCAATCATCGGTTCCGGCCGATTGGGAAACGCTCCGTCCTGAAAAAGAGCAATTCTCCATTCTTATTCCCAAGGGTTCGACTTATGAAGAGGCGAGCAAAGTTCCGTATCACAAGATGGAACTGAACACGCGCTTCTATATTTCCAGGAAGGAAGGCGCGCCTGTCTTCGCGGTAGTTTCGTTGAGCGGAATACCCTCAAAGCCGGCGCTGTATTCAGAACTGCAACGAGTGAACTCCTACGTCGACGCTTTCAAGACTTTGTTCGTGCCGAAGATCAAAGACAAAGCGGGATTGACCCAGTTAACGTTTCTCCGCGAAAGGTCTCTGAACGGCAATCCGGGGCGCGAGTACCGGTTATCGATTGGCAAACTCAACGGCATCGTTCACGCGTATGCCACCAGCAGGCGCTTCTACGCGTTGGTCTATCTTAACCAGCTCAACGAGAAAAAGGACGACGCAGTTAAGGAGCAGTTCCTCGGCTCGTTTACGATTCCAGTAAGAGCACAGTCGATCCCTGGAGGTGAAGTGGCGGCACAAACTCCGCCCGCACCGGTGCGCCCGCGAGCCTCAGCCGTAATCGCGGAAGACGGCCCCGAGCCGAGAAGACAGGTAGACGACAATCCAAAACCGGACGACGGAGTTCCGACTGAGTCAGGCGTCAACGACGAAGCAAAACCCAAGCGCGCGCCCATTTCCGGCGGCGTGCTCAACGGGAAAGCCATCAGCCTGCCGAAACCTGAATATCCGGCCGATGCGCAAGCTGCAGGCGCGTCAGGCACGGTCGTGATTCAGGTCACCATTGATGAATCAGGAATGGTGATATCCACGCGAGCAATCTCCGGCCATCCACTGCTCCGGCAGGCTTCAATTAATGCGGCAATGCAAGCCAGGTTTTCTCCGACATCGGTAATGGGTGAACCAGTCAAGGTCACCGGCGTCATCACCTACAATTTCGTGAAGCAACCCTGATGAGCAAGCCGCGGATTTACGCGAATAAACGCTGATAAGAAATCAGCATAGAAAGAACACCACTAGTTCGCTTTCGGTTCGTACGGTTCGGATCTGCGGCTATCCGCGTGAATCCGCGGCGAATTTTCTTTGATGGAGCTTGACGCGTTTCCATCCCCGGTCTATCTTCGCTCGCATTCATAAGTCATCATCCTGGGCTCCTAGGGAAACATAAAAATGTCGTCTAGTGTTTTGTCAGCCGCTCCAGCCTGGACCATCGTCGACTACCTCGAAGTGCGCGACGGCCATCTGGCGATCAACGGCGCGGATGCGCTCAACCTGATTTCGGAATACGAGTCGCAGCTTTTCGTTTTTTCGGAACCACGCATCAGATCCAATATCAAACGGTTAACTGACGCGGCCAAATCCGTCGAACACTCAATCCGTTTCTTTTATGCCTCGAAGGCAAACTCAAACATGGCCGTGCTGCAGACCGTTTTGGACTCCGGCATCGACGTCGAGGTCAACAGCGGTGGCGAACTCTACAAAGCCCTGCGCATCGGATTCCGCCCCAATCAAATTATCTTCAACGGCACCAGCAAGAGCGCGAGCGAGCTTGACGACGCCGTGCGCGCCGGAATCTATGCGATCAATGTTGACTCGATTTACGAGATTGGCCTGGTGGAAGAGGCGGTCAGGAGAGTAGGAGCACGGCAGGCCGTGACACCCGCGCGCATCACGCTCCGGTTGGTTCCGGAAATCGGCACGCGTTCTCATCTCGGCTTGCAGACCGCGCTGCTAACTTCAAAATTTGGCATCTCGTCTTCCGAAGTGCTGGAAGCGTTCAGGCGCGGACTGCAAAATCCCGATCTGATCCATGTGTGCGGGATTCACATTCACGTCGGCTCGCAAACTCCGGACGTTGAACCCTTCGCCGAGGCGTTCAAGAGCATGTGGGAACATCTGGTGGCAATTCACCGCGAAACGGGCCACACGCTCGAACACATCAATCTTGGCGGCGGCATTCCCGTTAACTACCTCCGCGATCGCTCCCAAGCCGATCAACTTCCCGAGCACGAGCGCGACATGCTGGGCGCCGATCTCGAACCCTCCGCCGTGCTTCGCGAGGCTCTGCGCATCGCGCGCGAATCGGCTCGCGCGGCGCAGGCGGAACATCTGCTCGAAGGCGTCGAGATTCTGCTCGAGCCGGGGCGCAGCATCATCGCCGACGCCGGACTCGTGCTGACGACAGTGCTCAACATCAAGCAGCGGCCGGAAACCGGCGACATCTGGTTGTTAACGGATGCTGGTTACAACCTGATGCTCTCGATGAACAATTACAAGTGGTACTACCACCTCATCTCGGCCAGTTCTGCTGACGCACCCGCCGACGCGCAGTATAAAGTTGCCGGCCCGCTCTGCGATTCGGGCGACGTCTATTTCGATATCGAACGCGGCGGCCGGCTTCCGGACTATCGTTTCCTGCCGGCAAATGTGCAGCCCGGCGAAGTGTTGGCCCTGCTCAATAGCGGTGCTTATTCGCTGGCCCAGATGTTTCACTACAACGGACGACCGCTGCCGGCAGCAGTGATGATTCGCGAGGGCGGAAAAGCGGATCTGATTCGGCGGCGCGATACTTACGACGACCTGGTCACCAATGATGTCTGGTAGACGCGGCTTTGCCGCCGCACAGTGCGGAAAGGCTCTGCCTTTCCGTTTGCCGTTTCAAGACTATTTCCTGAGGCTGAGCCTCAGGAACAGAGTGAGCCGAGTGGTAACCGGAAAGCCATAGGCTTTCCGCACGGTGCGGCGGCAGAGCCGCAGGCTGAGAAACCCATGAGCACAAATCATCACGAACTAGTCCGCGGCCTTGGCCCCATCGCTGCGATCTCCATCAACGTCGGCAACATCATCGGCACCGGCATCTTCCTCAAGGCGCGCGTAATGACCTGCAACGTCGGCACGCCGATGCGCGTGATTGTCGTCTGGATCGCCGCTGGGTTGTTAGCGCTCGCCGGCGCGCTGACCTACGCCGAGTTAACCACGATGCGACCGCACGCCGGCGCTGAATACGTAATCACGAAAGACGCTTATGGGCGCGTCTGGGGATTTCTCAACGGCTGGTCGCAGTTTCTGATCTCACGCACTGCGTCGGCCGCTGCCCTGGCAGTTGGTTTTGCCATCTTCATGAACGACCTCACGCGCGGTCGGCTCGACGTGGTTTATTTCACTGTGCCAATTCCCTTCTTCGGCATTGAGATTCCCTTCGGTCACATCCAGGTGATCGCGCTGATCACTCTTGCTGTTACTACCCTCATCAACTGTCTTGCGGTGGGCGCTACGGGGCACATCGCTTCCTTCGTCACTATTTTGAAAGTGATTGTGGTGCTTGGCGTCGGCGTCGCGGCTTTCTTTTATCAGGACGGCACCTGGGCCAACATGGGCCTCGCAAACGTTGGCGGCAAGTGTGAAGACGTGGCTGTCACCGGAGCTGGATTTGCGGGTTTCGCCGCGGCGATGCTAGGCGCGCTT
>JANMVC010000112.1:0-2009 GCA_031392315.1 Pyrinomonadaceae bacterium
ATCGATTCCGACCAGGCGGCAGAAAACGTCGTTCGTGAGTTGTTGACGCGCTCGGTTTCGTTGCGCTCGTTTACGAGTGACAGTTTGGCAAGTGACGAAGGCCGCAGTTTGAAACCAAAGCTGACTTCGGCGCGTCGCGAGCCGGGGGTCACAGTCGTGCCAAACGGATTTAGAAATCCAGAGCTTGCCGCTGTCAATCGGCCATGGAGCACACCCTCGCGAAATGGAACGGGTTGGGTGTAATCAATATCGTAAGCGAAGCCGTCGTGCTCGGCGTTCTGATTGGTACTTGAGGAGTTTGCTAACCCGGCAATCGCGCCCCTGCTCCACGCCGCCGCTGCTTTGATCACGCCTCCGCGCGGCAGACGCTGTTGCGCATCAAACCCGCCCAGGCGGTAAGCGCTCGATCGGTCCTGGCTTTGATTGATAAAGCTTAGTCCTAATTGCAGGCCGATGCCGGGAAACTTTTTCATCGTCCGGCCGGTCAAGACCATCGAGTTGAGTCCGCTCGCGCGGTGTTCGTAGGTGACAACGATTTGCGTCAGGTTCAGGGAAAAGTCGAAGGTCGAGATGAACCGCAGAAAAAAGATGCGGCCGGTAATCGGGTCGAGGTTGTAGTCAACCGAACGGATCAGCAGTTCACTTGAAAGAATGATTTCCGGATTGCGCCGATCGCGAACCTCAATCGTGACGTTTTCCGAACCCGCGAGAATGTCGCCGTAGCTGAGTTGGGCCAACGACAGCGAGCCGCCCGGAATCACGTCGCGTGCGAAGGCGGTGCCGGGACGCGCACCAGTTACAGTAATAAAACTTCCGCCCGGATCTTCGACGTGGAGTTTGACGCCGGTGAGCTTGCGAGAGTATCCCACCAACGGCAGCCCAGTCATGTCGGCATCGAAATCACCGAACATGGCATACGAGCGGCCGCGATCCAGTCGTGCATACAGCCGGGAATTTGATTGCGCTGATTCAAAACGCGTGGAGGAGTCGCCAAATACCGGATAGGCGCGCTCCAGCGGATCGAGTTGGAAGAGGCGATCCTGCCCGGCAGCGCGGTTGAGCGGACGCAGGCTGTCGTAGGAAAGCGTCAGGATGTTCTTTTCGCGGATCGTCCCCCGGAAAAAGAAGGCGAGGCGGCTGCGATACTTGGCATCATCGCCGGACTCGAGGCCCGGCACGTTGCCGAAAGACATTTCGGCTAGCCCGACCAGGAGTGTGGGCCGTGCTTCGGCGAGGATGCGCACGTCGAGTTCACCGACCGCCTGCAACATTACAACTTTTAGATGGCCGCTCGTGGCGGTGCCTGGGGCCACCAGGCTGACGAGTACCTCGCCGTCTTTGAGCGCGAGGCCCAACTGACTTTTGCGATCGCTTTGTTCGGCAGTCGTCATCGGTTGACGCTCGAATCCAGATCCCCTTCGATCCAACGAGGGTAAGTTTGAGTAAGCCGACGCCGATTGCTGGTCACGCCGCGGAACCCCTCCCAGCGGCATGACCAGCACGTTCGTCGCCTCGATGGCCACCAGGCCATCAAGAGCTGGGTTGTCCCATTGGTCCCACGCGCGAATGGTGGCGAGCATTGAATCTTTGCCGCCGGAGATCATCTCTTTTCGCTCCGTGAGAATTTCGATTCGTCGTGCCGGCCCGCGGCCCATCAGAGTGGCCTCGGCGGGAGTGCCTCGTTCATTCTTTGGGCCTACCGGAGTAACGCGAATTTCATTGGGACCGGGAGCCAGCGATAGACCAGCAAACGAATATGTGGTGATTCGATTGCTGTGGTCCACGCGGGTCTCGCCGATGTTTTTTTCGGAAACCTGCTTGCCGTTGATCTCCAGCAGCACCTTCCAGTCGATAGCGACGCGCGCCTGAATCTGCGAACCGGAAGTCATTACCGTCGAGTTTGCAGTCGGACTGATGATGAGTGCGGCGCCAGGCGCAACTGGAGCGATTTTTTCCGTGGCGGCGATTTCATAAGTTCCGGCGCCGCGGGGCCCAGAGCGATCTCTGGC
>JANMVC010000128.1:0-1511 GCA_031392315.1 Pyrinomonadaceae bacterium
TCCTCCTCCCACAACCAACACTCTACCGTTCGTCAACAATGTGGCCGTGTGGCCGGATCGAGGCTCGGGTAGTGACCCGGTCGTACGCCATCGCCCGGCGACTGGATCGTACAATTCCGCGCTGGTCCCGCTACCATCGCCCCCAACAACCAATACGTTTCCGTTTGCGATAAGCGTGGCGGTGTGTCCGGTCCGCGCGACATTGAGATTGCCCGTAGCAGACCAACTACCGATATTCGTCTGCGCTTTCGCAATCGCGGGGGAGGTAGGTGCGTCCGCGCAAAAAACGGTAGTGGCAAACAACGCCAAACTGACAGCGATTGCCTGCCGCCAGCTGTCATATTTGAGTGAAAGTGCGAAAGTCGATTTCATTTGATCCTCCCTCTCACGTTCCTGACCGGCAGAATTGACGTGAACATGCCTGGCAAGTTATGCCGGGGTGTGGATAGGGAACTATCGAATTCCGATGAATCCGCCAAATCGATTCGCCAATCCGGCAAATCGCGCAATGAAGCCGGCGGTTGGGAATATCTTTCCAATTTGCTGAACCGCGTTTCGGACAAAACGGCGAATCGGAACACCGGCTTTGTTTGCCGTAAACGCAGCTCGTTGTCTGGCAATTACGGCGGTGCTAGAGTCTCGAAAGCTCGCTGCGGTTGAGTCTTGAATTGTTACTGGCCGCCAATCCGGCGAAGCATGTGCTCCCGAATTCATCGGCTCCACGGCCGATTGGCACCTCGGTCCGGCGGATTCATCGGAATCAGTTCGCGCCAAGTGTGTTTGGGTAAATAATGGACTCATCCTTGATGGGGGCATGTTTATGCAGCTGGCTGCAACCACCTTTCCCGATCGTTTGCGGCGCGTACCGCCATGGTTGCGTTTGAGCCTGGAAAGACTGCTTCTCGTTTTCGGTGTGTCGCTGGTGCTTTCCACCCAACTGCTGTTTCAGGAAGGGGTACTCGGCCACTTTGCGCTGAGCGCAACGCTGGAAAGTTTGACGCTGTATTTTCTGGAAATCCTGACGGTAGCTGTTCTGCTTGCAGGTGCCGTGGGCCTGGTCGATGCGCGACTGCCAGCCGACGGCATCGCGCGCAACGCTGCATTGACGATTTCGATCATGGGTTCGGTGTTGGTCGGTATTGCCATTCAGATGGGATGGCAATATGGCGCAGGGCCTTACCCGCCTGAGTCCTTTTTGCTGGGCGAAGCAGTACGCTGGACGTTGATGGGCGGTGCAATCACGCTGATCTACCAAACAGTGCGCCGCCACCAACGCCACGGGCGACAGTTGCACTCAGCGGAGCTGCGTCACAGGATTCTCCACAACCAGATGATGGAGTCTCGCCTCAAGATGATGGAAGCGCAGATTGAGCCTCACTTCCTGTTCAATACGCTGGCTACGGTAAAGCGTCTGTACCGAACTGAGCCGATCGGCGGCGCACGCATGGTGGAGCGCCTGAAAGAGTATTTGCAGGCGGCGTTGCCAAGGATTCGGCACGGCATTCCCACAC
>JANMVC010000154.1:0-2194 GCA_031392315.1 Pyrinomonadaceae bacterium
TTCGTGATTGCGGTTGTCACACCGGCGGTAACCCTGGTTGGAACCAGAAATGGCGTGGGCCATTACGAGCGGCGCTGAATTTTCTCCGCGACGAAGCCGCCCGCGAATTTGAACGCGTTGGGAGCGATCTATTCGTTGATGTTTGGGGAGCACGCAATGCTTATGTGCAGGTCGTTCTTGATCCCGGCTCTCGCGCAGACTTCCTGAGACAGCACGCGAAAGGTTCCTTGGCGCCGCGCGAAGAAGGCCGAGCGTTGTTGCTGCTGGAAATGCAACGCGCGGCGTTGTTGATGTTTACCAGTTGCGGCTGGTTCTTTAACGACATTGCCGGGATTGAACCGATTCAGGTGCTGAAGTATGCGTGTCGAGTTATTGAGTTAATGGATGAGTTGGATATGCCTTCGCCGCGGGGTCAGTTTCTCGAGATTCTTGCTGAGGCGAAGAGCAATCGACCTGAACTCGGAAACGGCGCTGATATCTACCGCAACCTCGTCGAACCTACGAATCCAAACTGCCGGATCAGCGCCGGCGAAATGGTTGGCGAAGTCGCATGACAACCAAGAGCCCAGGAAAAAAAAGTGCGAAGCCGAGGAAGCCAAGCGGAAGCCCGCGCGTTAGCAAGGGCGTAGGTGGCGCTGGGTCAGGAAAGACTGAGAAGTCGATCAAGGATCCAAAGACAACAACCAATCGTCTGACCGTGAAGAGATCAAGAGAGGTCGCAGCCAGGGAAGAGTTCCCGCCCGCGCTCGGCGAAATCGATCTTCATCTATTCGGCGAAGGCCGCCACGAGCAAATTTACCAAAAGCTCGGCGCGCACCCGATTACGCACGCGGGCGTCAGCGGCGTTTCATTTGCCGTCTGGGCTCCGAGTGCCAAGCGTGTGAGCGTCGTGGGAAACTTCAATGGCTGGGACGGCACCAACCATGCGATGCGCGCGCTGGGTTCGTCGGGTGTTTGGGAACTGTTCATTCCGGGTCTTGCGGCCGGCGAGTTGTACAAGTATGAGATTAAGTCGCCCGGTCTGCCAAAGTTTCATAAAGCCGACCCTTACTCGTTTTACTCTGAAGTCCCACCGGCAACGTCCTCGGTCGTCTACCAGTCAAACTATCGCTTTCGCGATTCGCGTTGGCTGAAGAAGCGCACTGGCCGCAAACATTTTCGCCAACCGCTTTCGATCTACGAGGTCCACTTCGGATCGTGGCGCCGGAAGACGGAAGAAAACAACCGGCCGTTTAGCTATCGCGAGATGGCCGAGCCGCTGGCAGCTTATGTGAAGCAGTTGGGCTTCACGCATGTCGAGTTTCTGCCCTTGAAAGAACATCCCTATGGCCCATCCTGGGGCTATCAGGTCAGCAACTACTACGCGCCCTCCGCGCGTTACGGCGAGCCCGACGATCTCCGATATCTGATCGACCACCTGCATCAACAGGGCATCGGCGTAATCATGGATTGGGTGCCCGCGCATTTTCCCAAAGACGCGTTTGCCTTGGCGCGCTTCGACGGTTCCGCGCTCTATGAACATCTCGATCCGCGCAAGGGTGAACACCCGGATTGGGGCACCTACATCTTCAACTACGGCCGCAACGAGGTGAGAAATTTTCTGCTGGCGAATGCGCTCTACTGGTTGAAGGAATTTCATGTAGACGGACTGCGCGTGGATGCCGTGGCTTCAATGCTCTACCTCGACTACAGCCGCAACGAAGGCGAATGGGTGGCAAACCAGTTTGGCGGACGGGAAAATCTCGAGGCGATTTCGTTGTTGAAAGAGTTGAATGAAGTGGCCCATCGCGAGTGTCCCGGAGCGATGATCATCGCCGAGGAGTCGACCGCCTGGCCGATGGTCAGTCGTCCTGTCTACGCCGGCGGCCTCGGTTTCGACTTCAAGTGGAACATGGGTTGGATGCACGACACGCTGAAGTATTTCCAAACCGATCCACTCTTTCGAGTTGGCAATCACAATTCGCTCACGTTTGGTTTGATCTATGCCTGGAGTGAAAATTTTATCCTGCCGCTGTCTCACGACGAGGTAGTACACATGAAGGGCTCGCTGCTCAACAAGATGCCCGGCGATGAGTGGCAGAAGTTTGCGAACCTGCGCGCGCTGCTCGGATACATGTGGGCGCATCCGGGGAAGAAAATGCTTTTTATGGGCGGCGAGTTTGGGCAGTGGGCCGAATGGAATGAAACGGAAAGC
>JANMVC010000163.1:0-6769 GCA_031392315.1 Pyrinomonadaceae bacterium
GAGCGCGCCGGAACGCTCACCTGCCAAAATTGAGGCCGTGTAAATTCTCGGAAACAGACTTCCCTGTGAGGCAAAAGCTGTAGAGAGCGCCGCGCCGCCTTTGATCTGTTCCTCAACTTCGCCGAGCACCCGGCGCAGGCGTTCTGAAGCTGCGCGCTTACGGAGCATCGTGATCGCCTGAAGAATGGGAATGCCCGCGCGAAAGAGGGCGGCGAGCTGTTGATTGAACAGAAGAAAGTCGCTGGCTTTGACTTTGGGCTGACCGCCGCGTCCGCCCAGTCGAGTCAGGCCGGTAACGCCAGTCATCTTCGGCGGCGTGACATTGAAAACGCGGAAGCCCTCGCGTTCGAGACGCGCGCGCGCTTCGTTTACGCCCACGGCCTCAATCGTCCGCGTCACCACCTCGCCCGCAGGCGTTCCTAATCGACAAATAAATTCAGCCATTATTCAAAACTGCTTTTCAATTTAGCGCGAGAGTATAGCATGCGGGGTGGTGGCATCCAGGTGGAGGCATGCGAGATCCGCTAGCACGCCTGGTTACACGATGAGACGTTTGGAAAGTTCCTTGGAGCGCATTGGACCGCAACCAACATGCCCGCGCTCTTGCATTCAAGGGGGTTTCCACTCCCCCGTATCTTTGTTGACTTGCTCTCTTCCATGGGTATATAAGCGACTTGCTCAAGGCTCCTCTGGAAGGCAAATAGATATGCATCACCTCAACCCTATGATCCCCAAAAATCTTTGTCAGCTCAGAACGAACCCTAAGGACAGAACTGTGAGGAGAAGTGGGATGAGAAAAGCAACGGATCCTGTCTTTGTAAGGCTGCTATTCCTCCTTCTGATCAGCTTGGCAACATCGCCGCGGTGCCTCGCTCAAAATGGGTTTGGAAAAGACTCGGCGCTGCTTCCTGAATCATGGGCCCGAAAGTCTGCCATCAATGCGGTCATGCCAATCTATCCTGAGGAAGCAGCGCGGGAAGGTATCGCCGGCGTAGTTCGGATTAGATTCGAGACCACTCCGGCGGGCGAGGTAGAGATAATCAAAGTTAAGCCGGGTACGGATCCGTTGCTGAGAAAGGCAGTCATTGATGCCGTCAAGGAATGGAAATTCAAGCCATGGCCCGGCGTAGAGCGGCTGGTACCTGTCTTCAGCCGCTTGGGGTTTTACTTCATCATTGGGAAAGGCGAGCCTCGCGTTGAGTATGATCACGATCCCCGCGCGGCTATTTGCCTGCCATGTTCCAGTTCCCGGAAGGAGTTGGTCGAATGGGACGAGTGGGAATTGGCATGGCCAGAAGGGGAAGCTGTCGTGAGCCGACCCAAGTTCACTCTTCAACTCTGATTCCTGTCGTTAGCACTTAATAGTTCTTGACCTACTCACTGAACGGGCATATAAGTGGCTCGTTTGCAGCTCAATTAACACTAAGGTAGTCTCATGAAACACTTACTCCTCCTCCTCCTCTTTGTAGTTCCAGCACTGGCACTCCAAAACGGCACTGGCTTGGTCCAAGACCAGAACCAGCGAAGGGTCTTGCCGTACCGCTTTCTAATCCCAGAAGGATATGTTGGCTGGATCAGAGTCGATTTTGATGTGCCAGGCGCTCCGGAACTAATGGTGGTGGACGGTTATTATGTTTTTGAGTTTCCTAAATCAGGGAGGCTCGAAACTTCTTCCAGTGATGTAGTAGAAAGCCGTCGGAACCAGTTTTTCTATTATGCGGGTAGTGTGAAACACCAACTTCACGTTGGTGCTCCAATCACCAATCGCTTAGTGCAAGAAGAGTTTTCTGGCCCAGGAGCCGGTCACTCAGCGCCCGTGCCTAGCCGATATCGCTACATTTTTATTGGTCCCAGAGCGCTATTCGAGAAATACCAAGCCAGCGATAAACGCCAGTCTGCTAAAGAAGCGGATGGTTACCCTAAGGTTGGGGCACAAACATGGCTAACTGACGATGATCTGGTTCGAATGAAGGTGAGGCAACATTAAGCTAAGAGTACTAAGAATCCCTTCACACTCTCTTGATTTTACGGTTCTGACCTCTCTTCATCTGCACACTAGGAGAAAAAATGACAGTTTTCACCTACCGTTTCTGTCTCACAATTCTACTCGCCGGAGTCGGCACTCTCGTGGCGCTTGGCGCCTTACGATATGGCAAAAGTAATGCTTCACAACAAGGACAGAAGGAACCGAGTCGCTTGGAAACCCCTGCGGAGCCCAGCGGCGAAGAAATAGCGCGGGTGTTCGCGCAAGAGGGTAAGGATGGCCCAGCAGGAGATTGGTTAGTTGGAGCAGTCCCAGATAGCACTCAGCGCCCTAACTCTCGTACCCCCCTCATCGTTATTAACACGTCATCAATGACAGCGACTGGAAAATCTACCAATCTGCTTGTGGCTGGCGTAACACTCTTGAATAGATCCTATAAGTCGACAAAGAGTGTGCAACTGAAGTGGACACTTATTCGCGTAGATGGTCAAAGAAGGTCTGTGGCTGAAGGATCCACAATGAAGTTCAGTGCTGAGGTAAATGCACGCAGCGGGAGGAAGCTAAGGTGCCCTTATATCAACTTCGCAGAAATCTCGAAACCACTCTTGGTCCGGGGTCTTCTAGCAGGACGGTTTCAACTACGAATTGGCGTGAGTGCCGTCGAGTTTCTGGATGGCACTATTTGGGAGGAGAAAGAGGTATTGGAGTTCAGCCATAGCATGGCAGCTCGCGAATCGTCAGCGGCGCCTCCCTTGGAATGCCCGGATTTAATCTGCGCTGTGGGGCCCGTACGTGGTGAGGCCCAATGTTGGTACCAGGAGTCGGTCGACACTAACTGCCGGAAGCACGATTGCAATGTCCAAGAGGGTACAGCGTACTGTCTCTGCGATAATGCCAGCTGCTCTGGAGAGGCATGCGTTTTTACTGAAGCAGATGCGGCTGCCTGTAATGCACAGCCGCATCATATCTACAATGAATGGTTCTGTGTTTGTGAGGATCTTACTCCAACGCCAACTCCAACCCCGACACCCACTCCAGTACCCACTCCCACTCCACCACGTCCCGAATGTTCGATTGTCTTCGAGGAAAACTGCTACGACCAGGTGGGTCGGGTTTGGAATCCCGACACATGTCGCTGTGAAAACCCTATGTTCCATACTCCCATTTTGGTAGACACGCTGGGTAATGGATTTTCCCTAACCGACGCCAGCAGCGGTGTCGCATTTGATATGAGTAGCGACGGCCTGAAGGAGCAGCTCGCTTGGACCGCGATGTTCTCGGATGATGCCTTTCTCGCATTGGACCGTAACGGCAACGGAACGATCGACAACGGCGCCGAACTATTCGGCAACTTCACTTCGCAGCCGCGCCCTCCAGCCGGTGCAGAGAAGAACGGCTTCCTCGCTCTTGCTGAGTTTGATAAGCCAGAGAACGGTGGAAATGGCGATGGTGTAATAAAGAACACGGACAGTGTTTTTTCCAGGTTGCGCTTGTGGCAAGACACAAACCACAACGGTTTCTCAGAGCCATCCGAGCTACACACCTTGATGGACCTCGGTCTTAAAACTCTGGAACTTGACTACAAAAAATCGAGACGGACTGATCAGTACGGCAACCAGTTTCGCTATCGGTCTAAAGTCCAGGATGTACACGATGCACAACTTGGTCGTTGGGCATGGGATGTATTCCTTGTTGCGCAGTGAACATCCTTGGAAAAATTTATATAGGGGCGCACCATCGGTCCGCCCCTTTTCCACTTTACCTGCGCCGATTCCCTGCCCTACAATGCGAACCGTCAACACAATCTGGGCAGGACACCAACGGCCACGTCTCCCGCGTTAGCCCTTCCTGAATTTAAGATCAGAAATTACAGCTCTCCGGGCATCAGTCGTTCTCCCGCCAGCATCTGTGTTGATAGTCCCATCTAGTCAGTCACTAAGAACGCTTAAGCAAACGCGAGATCACAATGCACCTGCCGACAAGACGCGCTGTGGGAATGGCCTCCTTATTCTGCCTCGCCCTCGTCTTGATTGCTTCCACTTTCTCGGAAACCTTTCCGGGAATCGTTAGCGCCCAGGATAAAACGCCGCAGCAACCAACCGATGCTGCACCCGCGAAATCGGAACCAGCAACTGCAAAGCCCGAGGCGACGCCACCCGAGCAGCAGAAGCCGCCGCCACCGGAAGTGGACGGGCCGGTGATGGTGCAGACCGACCTGATCACGCTCACCGTTACCGTCACCGACACCTACGGACGTTACGTGTCCGGCCTCGGCAAGAGTGCTTTTACAGTCCTCGACGAAAAGAAACCGCAGGAGATTACCTATTTCAGCGACGACGACTCGCCAGTTTCGGTGGGCGTGATTTTCGATCTGTCAGGCTCCATGAGCGGCGATAAGGTGAAACGTGCCCGCGATGCCCTGGCGAAGTTTATTCAGACGAGTCACAACTCTGACGAATACTTCCTGATTGCTTTCAACTCACGCGCGCAGTTGTTGCTCGACAAAACCCGCGATGGAAATAGCGTGCTCGATAAACTCACCTTCGTTCAAACTCGCAGCCAGACAGCGCTATACGATGCTTGTTATCTCGGCGTGGAAAAGGTGCAGCGCGGCAGTCATCCCAAGCGGGCGCTGCTGCTGATCAGCGACGGCCAGGACAACAATTCGCGCTACACCTTTAACGAACTGCGCCGGCTGCTGAAAGAATCTGACGTGACTCTTTACGGAGTCGGCATCCTGAGCGGCAGCGATGCCGGTAGCTCCATGGGCATGGAGGGCCAGGGAATCCTGGACGAACTCGCCAGCGTTTCCGGTGGTAAAGCTTTCTTCCCCCGCAGCGCCGCCGAGATGGACGACATCTTCGAACAGATCGCCCTCGAGTTGCGCCATCAATATTCAATTGGCTATAAGCCGGCGAATTTCGTCAACGATGGTCGCTGGCACAAAATCAAAGTGAAAGTGACGCCACCCAGAGGCCTGCCCAAGCTCTTCGTGAGATCGAAAGAGGGATACTACGCCGTCACAAACTCCCGCTAGTTTCTTCGCGCCATCAATTGGTGGACACGCCCAACATTCCTCAGCATCGGCAACGCATTCCCCGCTCCCGCGCATCTTCACAAATGCCCAACTACGACGGGCTGATCGCGTTTCGCATCTCTGAATTTAAGAGTTAGACTTGGACTCGGGCGATGCTTCTGCTGGATTGCGGGAATTAGAGGTTTATCTCTAGTGGACTTGAGTTTGAAATGGACGCAGCGATAGCCGAATGAACAGCCAAATACGAAGCTCCAAACAACGACGACTTGTGATCGTTGCCGGTCTAGTCGTCGCAACTCTCTGCGCCGTGGCCATCGGCGGCCCATCGATATTGACTGGCGCCTTGTCGGGGTTTAGCGCCCACGCCCAGGATTCGCGACCGCGCCGCAGCGCAACTACAACTCCCCGAGCTACGGCGACGCCCACGCCGAAGCCAATGCCAACGCCAACGTCTGTCAGACGCGCAACGACAACGCCAAGTCAGACCCCAACGCAAACCGGCACACGGACCACTACGAGCCAACCGGCTGCAACGCGACCGTCGCCAACGCCGTCTCCGCGTCCGCTACCCGGTCAAATCATTCCCATCCTGACCGAGCCGCCGCCACCGGTGTTGATTCCCAAGCCCACACCTACGCCGGCCGAAGCCGAGATCGATGAAGACAGCACAATAAAAATAAACACCGAGTTGGTGACGCTCAACGTGCGCGTGATTGATCGAAACAATCGACCCATCGACAACGTGCGGCAAGGCGAGTTTCGTGTTTTTGAAAACGGCGTGTCCCAGCCGATCGAGACCTTCACTCGCGAGGAAGTGCCGATCAGTTACGGCTTGGCGGTGGACACGTCTCAATCGCTGCGGTTCCAACTCCAGAGCGTAATCGATGCCGGCAAAACCATCGTTAACAGCAACAAGCCCGGCGATGAAACGTTTCTGGTGCGGTTTATCAGCAGCGACAAGATCGAGACCCTTCAGGACTTCACCTCCAACAACGATCTCCTGATCGACGGCCTCGACAATCTTTACGTTGAAGGCGGGCAAACCGCCATCATCGACGCCGTTTACCTAACGGCTGAGCATGTGGCGCAATACAAAAAAGGTGACGACAGCGATCGGCGACGGCGTGCTTTGATCGTGATTACGGATGGTGAAGATCGCGCCAGCTTTTATTCCCAGGAGAAACTCTTTGCGCGACTGCGCGAGGAGGACGTGCAGATTTATGTGATTGGTTTCACCAGCGAACTCGACAAGGATAAAGGCCTGATTCGCAAAAGCGACCAGCAAAAAGCCGTCAACCTCATCAACAAACTGGCCACCGAAACCGGCGGCCGCGCTTTCTTTCCGCAGTCGATTGCTGAGTTGCCGCAGATTGCGACGGAGATCGTTCGCGACCTGCGCACCCAGTATGTAATTACTTATAACCCTACGAATAAAGCTCGTGATGGTTCATATCGCGCGATTAAGGTCGCCGTCGATGATGGTTCAAGCCGCGACAAGCGGATTGCGCTTACTCGCAACGGCCGCATCGCGCCAAAGGGCGAACCGCCCTCCATGAAGATTCCACCCGCCCGCGCGACAACCAAACCCGCTTCCGGGCAAAACAAAAACCCCTAACCCGCATACCTAGGGATCCGCACTCAATGAACCTGCGAAGCAGGTGGAAGCATAAAGCCCAGGGTGGAGCGCAGCGCAACCCTGGGACTTTAGCAACCCACAGACGCTTAGCCCGCAAAAGCGGGCGACAGAG
>JANMVC010000689.1:0-2198 GCA_031392315.1 Pyrinomonadaceae bacterium
ACTCCGCGTCCCGCATGGCCCATCGGTCCCACCATAGAAACCATCTGGTTCATCATGTGGTGCGGCAAGTGGCAATGAAACATCCAATCGCCGGCATGGAGCGCGTCGAATTCAAGATCACGGGCTTGCGCTACACCTACCAGCGCGGTGTTGTGCGGAAACCACGTGGACTCCGGAGCACGCCCGCCTTCAGTGCCCGTGACGACAAACTGATTCCCATGGATGTGCATCGGGTGATGGTCCATGCCGAGGTTGACTACGCGCAGTCGCACGCGCTCACCTTGCTTCACAATCATCGGCGTCGTGGCCGGGCCGGCCTTGCCGTTGATCGTCAGCCAATTAAATTCCATGGCCAGCGAATTTGGAATTGGGTTGTTTGGCAGCAAGGCCCATTCCTGCAGCACCAGTCCGAAATCTTTGTCCACGCGCGGCGAATGCGGCTGCTTCGGGTGAATGATGAACAATCCGATCATCCCCATCATCTCCTGCATGGCCATGTGCGAGTGGTAGAAGAAGGTGCCGTTCTGGTGGATTGTGTATTCGTAGACAAACGTCTGGCCCGGTTCGATGAGCGGCTGACTGATAAACGGCGCGCCGTCCATGTTGAGCGGCACTTCCAAACCGTGCCAGTGCATGGTCGTCGCTTCCGGCAATTTATTAGTGACGATGAAACGCACGCGGTCGCCTTCGTTTACTTCAACCGTGGGCCCGGGCATGCTGCCGCTATAGCCCCATGCGTACATCTCCTTGCCGGGCAGTAGTTGAACTTTGACTACTTCCGGATCGAGCCGGAAGACCTTGACCCCGTTGTCCATGGTCCAGGGAAGCTTCGGCACGTCGGGACTGTGCACGGCAACCTGACTGCCTGATGTCGCTGGCCGGCTGTCATTCCTTTTGGCCGCTTGCGCCGGTGGCATGACATGCCCCTCGTGCTGCGCGCTCGCCACCTTTGAGCTCGCCAGCAAACCCGCCGCGCCAAAAAGTGAGGATCGTCTGATGAAACTGCGTCTGGTCTTATCCATTTCTCGCTCCTGTAATTTTCGAATCGCTTTTGATGACTAATCCTTTGCGCTGATTGCGGGCCGACGTTACGGCACAGACTCGCCCGTGGCTTCACTGGCTGACCTCAGCTTGAAGCCTTCAGTCCGTTCGCCGGAATCGCCCGGCCTGCCGATCGCGTCGAGCCCGCCGCTCAAAAGGAAACCACGCAATCCCACTCCGCTTTGGCGCACGCTGATCAAAGCCCGTGCATATTCAGCTTCGACCTGAAACAACGTTCGTTGCGCGATGAGCACTTGCGGATAGGAAGCGGCCATTTGCCGGAAACTCGAAAGGTACATTTCATAGGCCTGTCGGGCGCGCGGCAATACCTGCGTTCGATACTTTTCCGCCATCTGCGCCGCGTTTCGATACTCACGAAAAGCCGAAGCCAGCCGCGAACGCAACACTAACTGCAGTCGTTCAAGCTCGCGTTCGGCAATTGCCAACTCCGCCTCGGCCGCCGCGATCCCGCCCTGATTGCGATTGAAAATCGGCACGTTGACGCCAACTTCCACGACGCCTTCCGCGCCAATTTTTCGGTTGTCACGATCCAGTCGCTCGTTGTTGTAAGCCACACCTCCGCGCACAAACAGGTCAGGTATTCGTTCAGCCCGAGCCCGGGCGACCACCGCGCGCGCACGCTCAACGCCGGCCTGCGCCGTCCGAATCTCCGGACTCTCGCGCAAGAGCGTCGCGCTGATCGCTTCCTGATCAAAAGAGCTGCCGGCATCTTCGAGAGTGCCGGCCAACCGTGCTGGCTTGAGGCTGGGGTTATTCACCATCGCGGCGAGCGCCCGCCAAACTTCTTCGCGATCGTTTTGCGCCCGCAGTAATTCAATCTCCGCCCGCTGCGCTTCAATTTCAATTTCGAGTTGGTCCGGGCGGTCGGCCTGGCCCACGTTGTAAAGATCCTTCGTGATCGCTACCGCTTCGTTTGCCAGTTGCGAGAGATCAGTTCGCAGATCGAGAAGTCTCTGCGCGCCCAGCGCTTCGAAATAGAGCATGCGAATCGAGTTCATCACGCGCAGCCGTTGCGTTTCCGCCAGGGACTCGGCCTGCTCCTTCTCGCGCGCAAAGATGCGCCGGCTCTTGCTGAGCTTGCCGCCCAAAGGAATCATCTGTTCCACGAAGATTCCGTGCTCGCTCGTCTCGCCCAT
>JANMVC010000195.1:0-8424 GCA_031392315.1 Pyrinomonadaceae bacterium
CGTCGGAGTCAATAGTTGTTTCATGCCGAAATGTTTTCTCGGCGACTCCGCCGCAGATAAACGCACAGGGAGCTACTCGAAACGCGTCAGCGTAGAATTCGCAGTAGTGGGTCAGTTTGGTGGTGGCACGCGCATCTTGCGAATGGTTCACGGCCGGGACGCCCGTGCCACTTTTGAATCTGACCCAGTACCGAATTCGCTCGACCATTGACATCGCGAATTGTTGGCGATATTGTCCGCATAAGTTTGGGCTTGTCGGAGCGGGGCAGGGCCACCCCGGCAACAATACTTCATTCCTGCAAATCTCCGCCGGCTCGCACGAGCGCAGTTTCTTCGAAGGAGACCCCCGATGAATCAATCCCCTGGCAAGTTTTTTCCGAGCCTTCGTTTTTTCACTCTGGTTATTGCAGCAGCGTGCCTAATGTTGTCCGCAGCCAGCGCCAATGCGCAACGAAAAGCCGGCGGCGCGGACGATCAGCCGGCGTTCCACGAGTATCGCGGTGTCCAACTCGGTATGACTGCTGCCGACGTCAGGAAAAAATTGGGAGACCCGAAGGACAAGAGTGCCGAGCAAGACTTTTTTGTCTTTAACGAAAACGAGACGGCCCAGGTGGTTTACGATAAGACCTCCAAGGTGATCACTATCTCGGCTGATTTCATGAGCCCCAACAGCGCTGCTCCCACTCCCAAGGATGTTTTCGGCGTCGAAATCGAAGCCAAGCCTGACGGCTCCATGCATAAGCTCGTGCGCTTTCCGAAAGCCGGCTATTGGCTCTCTTACAATCGCACTAGCGGCACTGATGCCGTGATTACGATCCAACTTCAGAAGATCCAGTAGTCAACACATCCCGCGCGAACTTGTTACGCAAACCGCTGCGAGCCTTGCGGTACCGTTCCGCTTGGAAGTGATAGTCGAGGTTGTCCGAAGGCAACGAACCGATCGTCAATGCTGTCCCTACGTCTTTCTCCCCACCAACTCTCCCGGCTCATAAAAGAACGCGTACAGGCCGAAGGCTTCGAGAAGGTGGGGATCGTTCCTGCTCGGCCGCTCGAAGCGGAACGTGACCAACTAACCGCATGGCTCGATCGCGGCTACCACGGAAACATGGCCTGGATGGCCCGCGACCCCGAGATGCGCACTGACCCGCGCAAACTTTTTCCCGCCGCTCGCTCAGTAGTTGTAGTCGCAAAAAATTACTACACCCCCGCGCAACACGCTTCTGAGCCAGCCACGGGAAAAGTTTCGCGTTATGCCTGGGGCGATGATTATCACGACGTCGTGGGCGAAAGACTGCGCTCGTTGCTTTCCTGGATCAAAGACGAGGCGCCGGAGACCGAAGGCAAAGTGTGCGTGGATACTCAGCCGATGATGGACAAGGCCTGGGGCGTCCGGGCTGGACTCGGCTGGATCGGGAAGCACACAAACCTGATCACTCAGGATTATGGGTCCTGGGTTTTCATTGGCGAGCTCTTGCTCAATCTGGAGTTGGAATACGACGTCGACCAAGTCGCGGACCACTGCGGCGACTGCACACTTTGTATCGACGCCTGTCCCACCGATGCCATTACCGAGTCTTACGTCGTCGATTCAAACAAGTGCATCTCCTACGCGACGATCGAACTCCGCGAACCGCAAATCCCCGATCAAGTTGCCGATAACCTTGAAGGCTGGCTTTACGGCTGCGACATCTGCCAGGACGTTTGTCCCTGGAACCGCTTCCAGCAGGTCACCGATGAACCTCGCTTCCAGCCGCGCGCGGGAAACGACAACGCATCGCTGCGGGAAATTCTCGAGTTGACGCCCGAAACTTATGCGGAGCGGTATCGCGGAAGCGCAATGAAGCGTGCGAAGCTTGCGGGACTGCAAAGAAACGCACGCGCGCTGCTAAGCGAGGGGGGCTCATTCGGGGACGTGGAGGATGAGGTCAGCACCTCCACGCGGTAGCAACTGTGTTTGGTACTGACCTCATTCAATCGCGCCGACTGACTGCTTCCAGTTGTCATTGCTCTTCGCCTGCTTTATCGTCTTGCACATCGCAACGATTCAATCTTCCAAAGAGGCCATATCCAAATGAAGCTGCTGAGTCTGCTATTGACCCTGCTGGTCGTGATTTGTTCTTCCGTTTCAATCCTGGCCCAGGATCCCAAAACGCCCGCTGACCTTCACCGCCTCGCCGCAGACTATTACAACTGGCGTAATCAAAATTTTCCCGTCGTATCGAGCGACGCGGGACTGCATACCTGGGACCATCGCCTGACTGACTACTCACTTTCGGCAGTGCTCGCGCGCCGGCTACACGCCAAAGAAGTGCTCGCCAAGATTGAGAAAATGCCCACCGCCACCTGGAGTAAAGACGACCGCATTGACTGGTTACTCTTTCGCGCCCAACTCGAAAACGTAGTCTTCTTCAATCGGGTAATTGATTTTGAGCAAACCGATCCGCAGGTCTACGTTAACGAATGCAGCAACGGAATTTTTTCGTTGCTCAAGAAGGAATACGACACACCGCGCAATCGTGCGCTGGCGGCCACCGCCCGGCTCAAACAAATGCCCGCGCTGATCGAGCAGGGCAAAGGAAATCTCATCAAACCCGTTCGCCTCTACGCCCAACTCGCCATCGATTCCGCGCGCTCCATTGACAGTCTGTTCACGGACAGCTTGATGTCGATATCAAAAGAACTCTCGCCGTCAGAACGAGCTGAACACGTCAAGGCACGCGATGCCGCGATCGCCTCGCTGCACGGCTTTGCCGATTGGCTGGAAAGACGCTTGCCGGGAATGGTGCCGTTCAAACCGATGGGCGAAGAAAACTACAACTACATCCTGAAGAATATTTACCTGCTGCCCCTCGATGCCAAACAGGTGGAGATGCTGGGCCAGGCAGAACTCGCGCGCTATCGCGGCCTGGAATCATTGCTATCCGATCCTTCCCTCGCCGATCCAAACCCCGCGCGTAGCAAAAACATTCCCGCCGACCAGCAGGCGTTTCTCAAGGCTTACGAAAGCCGGCAGGCGGAGATGATTAGTTTTCTCAAGACCAACCGGCTGCTCACGATTCCCGATTACATTGGCCCATTCACGATTCGCCAACTGCCGGAAGCTTTTAAACCTACGAGTCCGGGCGGGTTCATGAATCCTCCAGGCGTCTACGACAAGGATCCGAGCGGTTTCTATTTCATCCCGACTTACAATCCAGCTAGCAAAAATTTTTACATTCGCGCGGCCATCGAAGACCCGCGACCGATCCTCGGCCACGAAGGAATTCCGGGTCACTTCCTGCAACTTTCCGTCGCAAACCATCTGGCAAACGAAATCCGTCGCCAGCATTACGACGGCATCTTCGTCGAAGGCTGGGCGCTTTACGGCGAGGAGATGCTGATGCGCTCCGGTCTCTATCCTGATAACTCAGCCGCGCAGGGACAGATACTTCGTCTCTCGCGCTATCGCGCCGCGCGCATCGGCGTTGACGTGAACCTGCACACCGGCAAGTGGACTTTCGAGCAGGCGGTAAACTATTTCATGGAAGCCGGCGGGCTGGATCGCGAGTCAGCCACCGGCGAAGCCGCGGGAGCGGCCGCGAGCCCGACTCAGAAAATTACCTACATGGTCGGCAAGTACCAGATCATGCGCCTGCTCGGAAAGTATCGCGACAAGCAAGGCGCAAACTTCCGCCTGGGCCAATACCACGACGACCTGATCAAGAACGGCAGTTTGCCGCTTTCGATAGTCGACTGGATTCTTTTGGATGATAAGTCGGCGCTGGATCAGGCGCTGAAGTAGAATCTCGAAGGAAGTCCGTTTGAAGTTTTCTAAATCCCCTGTTGGAGGACAAAGACAAAGATGAGAGCCAGGGTTAAGAGTATTGCCCTTGTTGTTTTGCTGTTGTTAAGCGCGATGTTTGCGGCTGCCTGCACGCGAAAAGTGCAGGACTTGATGGACTCGCGCCGCAATGGAGTGCCGTTTGAAGTTCCGGTGATGCTGCCGCGCGACATGAAAAACGCTGAGACTGACTCCGCGGTTTTGAAAGAATCGGCCGTCGTTGTTTCGGTACCCGCTGACGAATATTTCTACGTGGGTCGGGGGCAATATCCGCTCGAAAGTGTCGGTGAGAAGATTAGTGCGTTGCTGCAATCTCAACCGGCAGCCGGCAGGATCGTCTACGTCGGCGGCGGGGAGGCAGTTGACTATAAATACGTGCTGCGAATTATTGCCATCGCGCGCAAGGAAGGTGTGAACACGATTGGTCTCCTGGTAGAACGACTACCCGGGAAGGATGCGCCCAACCTGTTCAAAGTGCAGATACCGGCCGAACCGGATCTGGACGATGTGTTACCGCCGCATCCTGATCCATTGGCTTTGCTGGTGTCAGTCGGGACGGATAGCAAAGTCAAGCTCAATGAGAAGCCAATTGGGGATACATCGGACGCAACTAACCTGGCACAAATGCTGACTCAGGTTTTGCAGCAGCGCCAGGAAAATGAAAAGACCGTCACGATTAAAGCGCCACATTCGACGACCTACGGGCACGTGGTCAGGCTCATTGATGCGGCCAGGGGCGCAGGCGCAAGTCCGATAGTTTTGCAAATTGACGACTTGCCCCTGTGAGGATGGAAGCACTGAATCCATCGTTTGCTACTGTGGTCGAACATCCCGTTAGGTAGCAGTGCGAAGCAGTAAGCCACAAGCTTGTCAGCCTCGCTTCCTCGGAAGTTGTCCTTGGGTTGCCATGCACTGCGAGAGATTCTAGTGAATATTAAGATACGCCTCATTTTTACCGCTGTAGCGCTGGTCATCTGCCTCTCATCTCGTGCAGAGGGCTGTACCTGCGGAGAGATTCTTCCCTGTCAGGCGTATGCCGGAGCGCAAGTCGCTTTTGTCGGCCTGGTTACAAGCACCAAGATGGTCAGTTCTGAGGGCTTGATGCCCTCGAATGCGATGTCCACCACGCTGAGCAGCGGGGCGACTGCGGCCCACTTCAAGATTGTGGAATCGTTCCTGGGTATCGAAGAGGCAGAAGTTGACATTTTTGGAGGAGGAACGACATGCGACTACTACTTCAAAGAAGGCGTGCAATATCTGGTGTATGCCTATCGAAGCCCTGACGGCAAGACTCTGCACACCAATATTTGCGCGGGTACGGATCCGTTGAGCGAGGCTGGTGCTCACGTCGCTTATCTTCGCGGACTCAAAGGCCGGCGTTCGGGTTCGGTGTTCTCCGGTCGCATAACTCAGCAATTCTACAACCTTCGAAAGCAGCAGCTTGACGGTCGCCCCTCCCAGGGTACTTTGGTGACAATTGAATCTGAAGGTCGACGCCTGCGCGCGAAAACTAACTCCAGAGGTGAATTCGCGTTCGCTGGTCTTTCGAAAGGCCGCTATCAGGTTCAGACGGTCCCCCGGGCCAACTTCAGCACCATCGACGTTTTGGAGGATCACCCGCGAACGCTGTGGAAAATCGACATTCCCGATCATGGCTGCATCCGAGAATGGTTCGAGATCCGCCCTCTGGGAGAAATCTCAGGGCAACTGGTCGGAATGACAGAAGGTCTGGGAGATATCGACCTGGACGTCATCTTTGCCGACAGAGCGAATACGGATCGGAGCGGGTTATCTCAGGCGCGCGTCGACGCTCAGGGCCGATTCAAATTTTCATTCCTACCTCCGGGCAAGTACTTTGTCGGCTTTAACCTCGAGTCGGGACCGTTTCGCGAATATCCCTATCCCGAGTTCTACTACCCCGGTGTCACAGATCGGCGCATGGCGAAGCTGATAACGGTCGGAAGAGATAAGAGCACCGGCGAAATCTCGTTTCCGATTCCCGAGCGTGTGCCTGAACGCACGATCGAAGGATTTGCCGTCTGGCCGAATGGTCAGCCGGCCGTTAATGTTTGGGTCGAGCTTATTAACCCGCGGAAGGGTTGGCGCGAAGGTAATGGGGTTCAGACGGACCCGCTGGGAAGGTTTTCGATAATTGGGATGGAAGGCCAGACGTATAAGCTATCTGCCCTGGTGAACAAAGGAATTGCGCTCGTTCATTCGCGACCGCTGATGATCAGCCTGACGAAGATTAACAGCCCGGTGCGCCTTGTTATCCGAATGCCGTAGGCAAGGTGGTTTCATTTCGCCCAAGTGGTTGCTGGATTGTTAATTACTCAACCTCGTTATCAACACACGATCATGATTAAGAGACTATCAACATCAGTTCTCGTGCTTCTGCTCTTTCAATCTGTCGCGCTGGCTCAAAACCCGATTCGCGAATACCGGCGCGCTCACGAGCACGAGATCCTGAAAGAGTTTATGGATCTCCTCGCCATTCCGAATGTCGCGTCGGATCAGGAAAACATTCGCCGCAACGCCGCCGCGCTGGTGGCGATGATGCAGCGACGAAAACTACAACCGCGATTGCTTGAAGCCTCAGACAAAAGCGCGCCGCCGGCGGTTTATGGCGAATGGAAAACGCCGGGCGCCACCCGCACGCTGATTTTCTACGCCCACTACGACGGCCAACCAACCGACCCGCGTGCCTGGACGGGCACTTTGCCGTGGCAACCGGTGTTGCGCAGTGGCGCTTTGGAAGCGGGCGGCAAACTTATCCCTACACCCAAATTCAATGAGGCAATCAATCCTGAGTGGCGTCTCTATGGTCGGTCGGCTTCGGATGACAAAGCCGGCGTCATGGCAATCCTGACGGCGTTTGATGCTTTGGTCGCTTCAGGTGTGAAACCCACCGCTAACATCAAGTTCTTTTTTGACGGCGAAGAAGAAGCCGGCTCGCCACACCTGGCGGAAATTCTCCGTTCAAACAAGCAACTGCTGCAGAGCGATGCGTGGATCATTTGCGATGGGCCAGTACATCAGTCCGGCCGCAAGCAAGTGGTATTCGGAGTCCGTGGCGACACGAATGTGGACGTCACTATCTATGGCGCGAAGCGCCCGCTGCACAGTGGCCATTATGGAAACTGGGCTCCAAACCCGGCGCTCACGCTCGCGCGTCTGCTGGCGTCGATGAAGGATGAATCTGGTCGAGTGAAAATTGCGGGTTGGTACGACAACGTCGAGCCGCTCGGCGAACTAGAGCGCCGGGCGATTGCCGAAGCGCCGCAATACGACGACACGCTGCGATCTCAATTGGGGCTGGCGCGCACCGAAGGTTCGGGCAAGAGTCTGCTGGAATTGATTAACGAGCCGTCGCTAAACATCAACGGCATCAGCAGCGGCGACGTTGGTGCGCTCGCACGTAACATCATTCCCACCACAGCGTCTGCCGTGCTCGACTTGCGGCTGGTTAAGGGAAACGATCATCTGCGCCAGGTTGAGCGTCTGGTCAAACACATTCGCCAGCAGGGTTTTCACGTAATCAATCGTGACCCTACCAACGAAGAGCGCCAGCGTCACCCGTTGATCGCCAGAGTCAACTTACGGGAAGGCGGATACAACGCCGAGCGTACGCGAATGGACCTTCCCATCTCGGTCGCCGTAATCACCGCGGTCCAATCAACTTCTGATCAGGCGATCGTCAGGCTGCCGACCTCGGGTGGTAGTCTGCCGCTTTCGGTCATTACCGACAATCTGACGACTGTGACGCTTACCGTCCCCATCGCGAACTACGACAACAACCAGCACGCAGAAAATGAGAACCTGCGTTTGCAAAATCTGTGGGATGGCATTGAGACAATGGCGGCCATCATGACGATGAAATAGTTTCAGTAACTCGGAAGGACACAAGTAATGATCAAGGGAAGCGAAAACCGAAAGGCCGAATATCCAATCGACGAACTGTTTCTCGATCGCTGGTCGCCCAGAGCGATGACCGGTGAAGCTGTAGCCGAGGAAGACTTGATGGCCCTGTTTGAAGCGGCGCGCTGGGCACCGTCGTCATACAACGCGCAACCGTGGCGCATTCTTTACGCCCGCCGCGACAGCGAGCATTGGCCAACATTCTTCGGTCTGATGGTGGAGTTCAATCAAAGCTGGGCCAGGGACGCAGCCGCGCTCGTCGTCTTCGTCTCCCGCACGCATTTCGATTTCAATGGCGAGCCGGCGGTCACCCATTCATTTGACACGGGCGCGGCCTGGGCAAATCTGGCGTTGCAGGGCTGGCTCAAGGGTTTGGTAGTTCACGGCATGCAAGGCTTTGACTACGAACGCGCCCGCACTGAACTGAATGTTCCCGAGGGATTTCAGGTGGAGGCAATGGCGGCAATCGGAAAGCCTGCCGACCCATCGACGCTCTCCGACGACTTGCGCGCGAAGGAAACGCCCAGCGATCGCCGTAAGCTTGCACAGACAATCTGCGAAGGCCCGTTTTGCTTTTAGACTGTAACGCAAACTGTTAGTTTGCGATCCTCAAGCTGAAGAAATCGCAAACTAACAGTTTGCGTTACATTCTGAAGTCTAAACTACTACAAGCTACTCCATCGTTC
>JANMVC010000210.1:0-3517 GCA_031392315.1 Pyrinomonadaceae bacterium
CGGCGGGCCAGAAGAGGTTATCAATCAAACAACCACACATCATGCGCACCTGGGCCGTGATGGTCGTGGGTGTCCCCGCTGCGATCGATGCGCCGGCCGCAGGATCAGTCAAGGCCGTCAGCAGCCCCTGCAAGACCAACACTACAGCCATCGCTCCCGTCAGCGGCACGTTGGGCAGCACCAGCCGATCGCACGACGTGGAGATCCGTGAGTCGGCCATTGAAGTCGCCACGAAAGTCAGCACTGTGGGTTCAGTCAAAGGCAGTTCAAAAGTGAATTCCGTCGCCTCATCACCGCGCACCGGGTAGCCCCAGGGATACGGTTGGCCCATGATTAGGGCGGTCACGCCAGAGCCATCGGTATTCTCGACCAACCCCTGATTCGCCAAGCCGGAGGCCAAGGGCTTATCAGGATCGGTACCGTAAACATCGACCTGCGCAAAACCGACATGCGCGCCGATGAACTTTCCTCCGAGCGCCAGCACGCGCACGGATATCTCAGTAGTGGGGGTCATAGAGTCTCCAATCGTTCCTTTAGTTTTAAGGGTTGCCAAACCCGAGCGAGAAATCAAAGTCCTTCAGCAGGTGGACGCCAAATTTCTGGCGGCGCGTTTTCGCAACTGGCTTTCGATTACCCTTCTGCCTTTTTTCAATAACTAACCCGGTGAGCAGATTCATTTCCGTATCGCGGTCCGCGGCCGCGACGTGATCGGTGTAATAGCTCTTGATGCCCACCAGCCGCCACTCACCTTTGTAGAGTTTGAATTGATGGGTCACGGCTTCCATCACCGTCGCCGTCTTGGCATTGTTTTGCACGTAGATGCTGCCGCGTCGGATTTCCAGATTTTCCATCCAGCAGCATCCCATCCCCGGAATCTCTTCCTCTATCGACTTTTCCGCGACTTGAAAACCTCCCTCGCGTAGCCGCAGCAGAACGTAGAGTTGATAAGTAGGCGACGCATCCGCAGGTCTGCGGTGAACGACGCCGACCCAATCCTGTAGACCATCACCGTTTAGGTCGCCGCGCGCCGACTCACTCAACTGAGCTTCGCCCTTCAAAGTTGACTTCAGGAATGAGTCGGGACTCGAGAAGTTCTCCTGAGCCTGAACAGCCATTGGGCAAAACAAAAGGAGTGCTGCAAGAACGAACAAAGCTTGATGCTTCATAGTTTTCCTCTGACGGGGAGCGCGTGACCTAGCGCTAGCGCGCCCTCGCGGTGTCGTTGATGTTAGCGCCTCGGATGAAAGCTTTCGCCTCCTCAATTTCGGGCCTCACGCTGTCGGCATTTCGAGCCAACGCGACGAGCTTTGCGTAATAGGTTCTGGCCTTAGTCCGATCCGCAGCCAGCCGGGCCGAGCGCGCCGCGCCGTAAAGTCCATTGAACCGATTAGGCGCGACCCGCAGCGACGTCTCGAATTCCGGCAGGGCCGCTGACGGTTGATTCTGCTCCAGCAGGAGTTCGCCGAGCTGTTCGCGAGCCGGCAGGATTGCGCCCGGCGTCACCGGATGTTTGTCGGTAGCGTCGTCCAGGTCCGCAGCCTCACGCATCAGGCGTAACGCTTCGTCGCGTTTGCCTTCCGCATGGGCCAACCAGGCCGAGGCCACGAGCCGCCCGATCTCGACCTGTTTGGCCCAATCATAATCGCCTTTCACTTCAACCAGAGCCGCGCGAATTTCAGCCAACTTCTGCACGTCCTGGCGAGCGGCAGCCACGTCACCCGTGCGTGCGGCGCCAATCGCCCGCGCAAAGTGGATGTGGGCTTCGGCCCAACGGAAGCGCTGCCAGGGAAACGTACCCAAACTACCGGTCGGCAACGGCAACTTCGCGGCCTCGCTCCATTGACGGCGTTCGAGCGCGTAGCGGGCAGGAATAGCCGAGGCGGCATAGGCCACCTTGAAACTCTGCGGTTCCGCTTTTTGAGTTTTCTTCAACTCATCGAGCTGCCCGCGAGCCTGTTTGTCCTGCGCACTCTGGAGATAGGCATAAGCGAGATAGTCCATCGCATGAAACTGTTCATCCCAAACGCCGCTCATGTTGTTTCTCGCGGCAAAATCTCGTGCGGCCGCTTTGGCGTCGAGGTTTGAGCGAATCGCCTCCTGCCATAAGCCCATTCGCGTAAAAATGTGTGAAGGCATGTGCTGCGCGTGGGCCGACGCTGGCGCGATCTTCGCGTAGCGACGCGCGGCGGGCAGTGCCAACTGGGCCAACGCCGGATAGTCGTAACTATGAATGAGGTAATGCGTCACGCCCGGATGTCTTGGCTCGCGCGCCATGACGCGATTCAAAATCTGGGCAGCTTTCTTTTCGCTGACGTAGGTCTTGTCATTGGACATCATTCCGGTTGCGACCAGGGTCAATGCATAGAGCACGCCCGCTTCGTTGTCGGCAGGATGGCGCCGGTAAAGTTGCTCCATCGCATCGCGGTAGGCGAAGGCGCGTGTGCGATGATCGCGCTGCGTCGCATCTTTGTAGAAAACCTCAATCGCCGAAATGTAATCTCGTTCGCGCGCTGTCGGTGCGCCGATGGTTTTCGCTTTGGCGGCGGCGATTGCACCCGTCTGCAACTGTGCCGGAGTGGGCGGTGCCCAGAGTGGGTGGTAGTTGCTGATCGCGATTCCCCAAAAGCCCATGCCGCAACTCGGGTCAGTCGTGGTAACCGCAGTAAACGCCTTCTCGGCTTCTTCATACTCGAACGAATGAAGCCAGGCGAGGGCGCGATTAAACTGCTGCTGCGCCGCGGGCTGGCACGAGACCTTGAAATTAACGCGACCCAATTGTTCGGACGGGTCGTGGCGATGTTGTTCCGCCTGATGCGATTGATGGGATTGATGGCCCATTTGCGCGTTGGTCGGACGAGCAC
Organism: Pyrinomonadaceae bacterium; assembly: GCA_031392315.1. Lineage (GTDB taxonomy): Bacteria > Acidobacteriota > Blastocatellia > Pyrinomonadales > Pyrinomonadaceae > PSRF01. Next base: position 2,862 of record JANMVC010000210.1, read on the forward strand.
AGAAAAGGGCGACGACTAACAATGCAATGATTGGCAGAGTACGTTTCACGAGTCTCCTCCTTTTGGTAAACATCGGATGAGGTGGCATTGCAAGTCTATCGCAGTGCGCCAAGAGTTCCCTGTTGAAGCTAAAAGCTCTCGATAATCGCGCAGGCGAAGCAACACCACAATCGTGTCGGGAAACCAGGCTTGGGGGAAAACCAACAACCAGCTAACAGACGCTCTTTAATTCAACTAACCTGGAGAATCCAACTGCGCCTACGACACAGCTTGAGGCGCGCCAATTCGCGCCAGCTCGGCGGGCGGCGCACCTCGATGATACAGCCGTGCCAGCTCTTCTGCATCAAACGCGTAGCCAAACGGCGGTCGTCCGATTTCAGCCATCGCGTCGCTTCTAACGAACGCGTCACACTCTTCCTTGCTGGGAAAATTGTCCACGCTCAACTCCACTTCGTTGCCATCGGGATCGTGGTAGTAAAGCGAGGTCGTAAACAAGTGGTTAAGAGGCAGAAAAGGCGTGATGCCCTCAGCCTTGAGGCGTTCGTAGGTCGCCACCAGATCACCGAAGCTCGCCACGCCATAGCCCACGTGGTCCACTCCGGCGGCAGTCGCCGGTTTATCCACCGTCTCCGCCGAGCCGTAGGACCGCCGCGGGA
>JANMVC010000279.1:0-3556 GCA_031392315.1 Pyrinomonadaceae bacterium
TGGCATCGACGAGCTCGGCGCGATCATGGGCAACAGCCGCGACCCGGAAGAATTAAAGCGGACGTGGCTCGGCTGGCACCAAATTTCCAATCCTTATCGCAAGAACTATGAACGGTTTGTCGAGCTTAGTAACAAGGGCGCCAGCGAGATGGGTTTCAAAGACACTGGCGCAATGTGGCGGGCGAAGTATGACATGGAACCCGATGCCTTTGCGGCCGAGATGGAACGCCTCTGGCTCCAGGTGAAACCGCTTTACGATTCGCTTTACACGTACACTCGTCGCAAGCTCTCCGAAAAATATGGCAAAGAAACTGTGCCGCTCGACAAACCTATTCCCGCGCACCTGCTGGGAAACATGTGGGCCCAGCAGTGGGGCAACATCTATCCGCTGCTCGCGCCGGCGACTGGCGACCGCGGCTTTGATTTAACTGCAGTCCTCAAGGCCCGCAACACCGATCCCAAACAGATGGTTAAATACGGTGAAGGTTTTTTCACCTCGATCGGTTTCGACGCTTTGCCGTCAACTTTTTGGGAGCGCTCGATGTTCAGCAAGCCAGTCGATCGCGAAGTTGTTTGTCATGCGAGCGCCTGGGACGTGGACTATGAAAAGGATGTACGTCTGAAGATGTGCATTCAGATAACTGAAGAGGAGTTCTCCGTCGTCCATCATGAACTGGGGCATAACTACTATCAGATGGCTTACGCGGGCCAACCGTTTCTCTACCGCGACAGCGCCAACGACGGTTTCCATGAAGCCATCGGCGATACGATGGCATTGTCAGTAACACCGCCTTATCTAAAACAGCTCGGACTGATCAACGCAGTGCCTGATGCAAATGCAGACACCGGATTCCTGCTGCAACGTGCGCTGGATAAAGTCGCCTTTCTGCCGTTTGGTTATTTGGTGGATCAGTGGCGTTGGAAAGTATTTTCCGGCGAAGTAAAGCCGGGTGACTACAACAAGGCTTGGTGGGAACTGCGCGAAAGGTATCAGGGCATTGCGCCGCCCACTCCGCGCACAGAACAGGATTTCGACGCCGGCGCGAAATATCACGTGCCTGCAAACGTTCCCTATTCGCGCTATTTCCTCGCACACATTCTGCAGTTTCAATTGCATCGCGCGCTTTGCCGCGAAGCGGGCTTCAATGGGCCGTTGTATCAATGCTCAATTTACGGAAACAAAAAGGCAGGCGAAAAACTAAAGCAGATGCTCGCGATGGGACTGAGCAAACCATGGCCCGAAGCCTTGAAAGCTGTGACTGGCGAAGACAAGATGGACGCGACCGCGATCATCGATTACTTCGCGCCACTCAAAACGTGGCTCGACGCGGAAAATCAGAAAGCCGCTGCCACTAAGTAAGCTTGGACTAATGCCCCACGATTGGAGGACCGACTTCAGGTAGGCTTTGGCCTGAAACTATTGACCTGATGGCGGTACTCCAAACGTCTGACTTCTGTCTTCTGACTTTTGACTTCTGTTTTCCTCACTTCGACGGCGCGCTGATATTCACATCAACGCTCTTGCTGCCGCCGCCAAAGAGTCGCCCGCCGAACATCACCGCCGCAACGACCACGATGATCACAAAGATCACGAGTACAGCCACCACTCCGGCGCTGCCTCCACCACCATTGTCTCCCATAACATTCCTCCTGTTTGCAAAGTTAATAACAAATCACGCCGCGGTGGTGTCGCCACCAAGTCGCGTCAAGACTTTTCGCTACGGTACTCTTGCGCACCGCTGAGGTACTTTTTCCTCTGCCTGCTACGTGATGATCCGCTCTCACAAGGAACGTGCCAGCGATTTCGATGGGCCGTCAGACCTAGCCAATCCTTAGCTTTGCTGAGAGAAACTGCTCGCATCGCGATTGCCCAGACGATGGAAACGAGACTTGGGCCAGCGAAAGGTGGTCTGTAAGTAAACAAGCGGGTCCGCTCGATGTACAAGAAGCCTACACATCAACGAGAGGTCAATGGCAAACAAGAAGACTGACGGCAAGCGTGAACCGATAAATATCGGAACCGACACACGATACGTGGCTGGGCAATCAAAGAAACATCGGAAGTCCTCGGCAACACGCCGGCAGTTTGTGTCCGGCTGCGCGGCTGGACACGTGGCACCGCTTTTGCCATCGCATATGAGGGAAGCAAAAACTGTCCGGTTAGCGTGCGAAGGTTCAGAATTCTATTCGCACACATCCGAACTCGGAGACCGGAAAAAATACAGAGACGAATAGATATCCTGAGAGCAATCGGAGGAAAAAATGAAACAGGACGGTCAAGAACACGATGGCGCCGATCAGCAAGCTGGTAGTCAGCAGAGTGGCGCTGGCCCAAGCAACAGCGAAGGTGACAACGAGCATAAAGGTGGTGGCGGCCAGCAAGGAGGCGGTAGCCAGCAGAGCGGCGACCGCGGAGGAGCGGGCGGTGGCGGCACGGGGGGCGGCGAACACGGCGGTGCCAGGTAGTTTCTAATCACCCCTGCGCCCACGCAGCAAAGCAAGAGGTGAGTTGTCGAACTCACCTCTATTTGTGAAACCCCACAGAACGAAGAACGAACTCAGGGATCGAAAATAAGGGAGGCAACTCATGAACGCATTTACATTACTTAAGTCCGATCACAAGAAGGTCGCCGGCATTCTCGAGAAGATCGATGCAACAACGGAGCGCGGTATTAAAACCCGTGAAGAACTCTTCACGCAGCTCAAGTCTGAACTCGATCTACACGCCCACATCGAAGAGACGATCCTTTACCCGGCGTTGGAAAAGGCCGACGAAACGCATGACATCACGCTCGAAGCTTATGAGGAGCATCGCCTCGTGAAGCAACTCCTCGGCGAACTGGAGACGATGGACAAGGGCGACGAGCAATGGACCGCGAGATTTACCGTGCTGAAAGAAAACATCGAGCATCACGTCGAGGAAGAAGAAGACGAGATGTTTAAGAAGGCGCGAAAGGTCCTGAGCGAAGCAGATGCCGAAGACCTGGGCGCGCGTTTGGAAGCAGCGAAGGGTGAACCACTGAAATCAGCGGCTGCTCGCTGAGAAACGGGAGAAAAACATGGAAGGACCTTTACGTGGACTATTAGCAGGGGCGGCAGCCTGGAAGTTTGGCGGCGGCTGCATCTCGACGGTGCTGGTCTTCATCATCGTCTTCTGGCTGCTCGGATATGTGAGCTGCTAGAGGAGCGAAGCCGCGTCGCGGTCGGCGAACCATTCAAGAGTTCCGTCGACCGGCGCGATCAATGACGCGGGCAGTCGAGTCAACTTCGACTGTCCGCGCAGTATTCCAAGCAGCGTCGCGGCCTTTTCCTTCCCGGTGACGAGGAACAGGATGCGTGCCGCCTGATTTAACGCCGGCACGGTTAGCGTAATGCGATTCTGACCTTGCGGGTTTTTCGTCATCACCACCCATCGCGAGCTTTCGTCCAACGCGTCTGAGCCAGGAAATAAAGATGCGGTGTGGCCGTCCGCGCCCATGCCGAGCATAACCAAATCAAACCGCGGCCAAATTCTTCCGGGGAAATGCTCTCTCACGTGCTTTTCGTAAGCCTGGGC
>JANMVC010000304.1:0-8254 GCA_031392315.1 Pyrinomonadaceae bacterium
CGCAACCGGTTGATATGTGAATCAATCGTCCGGTCATAGCCTTCGTAGGAGTAGTCCCAGATCTTTTCAAGTAGGTACTTGCGAGGAAAAACCCTCCCCGGGTTCGCTGCGAAGAGGCGGAGGAGGTCAAACTCTTTGGGAGTCAGATCCACCTGACGCTCTCCGATGGTAACTTCGCGCCGGGCTGGGTCGATCCTTAGCCGGCCTCTCACGATTGGAGCCTCATCCCTGGCTCCGTCCGCACTGGAAGGCGTCCGACTTCGACGCAGTACCGACTTAATTCTCGCCTCCAGCTCGCGCAGGCTGAAGGGTTTGGTGATGTAATCATCCGCGCCCATCTCGAGGCCAAGCACCCTGTCAACCACATCGTCCTTTGCGGTGAGCATCAGAATAGGCATGTAGTTCACCTTTTCCCGAAGTTCTCTACAAACAGCCAAGCCATCCATTTTTGGCAACATCAGATCGAGAACCACGGCATCCGGAGGATCCTCCAGCGCCGCCTTCACGCCCATTAAGCCATCTTGAACGGTAGTCACGTTGTAACCCGCACGAGAGAAGTATTCGCTAATAGCGCTCGAAATATTTTCGTCGTCTTCGACGACGAGCAGTGATGTCTTGCGCTCGCTCGGTTCGGTCGGTTGGTTGTTGTCCTTGGGTGATTTCTGTCTGTCAGTAGCGGTTGTTGTCATTTGGATGACTCAGTTGAAACTGACAAGCAGGAGATTCGGAGGCTGGACGCCTTCGGGAGACGCCCTCGGGCAGAAGAATATTACAGGACACGCATGGGAAACTCAAGCACTAAGTTTTGGGCCTCGCCCCACAGTCCTTAGCCGCCTGACCTTCGAGGCACAACCCTAAGTGATGCAACGGCATGGGTTGATGGAGAATCACCCATGGGGTTAAGGTCGCGAGGCCCTCTTGGGTTCGGCGGCTTGTGGCTTATCAGGGACCGTCCGCGAGGTCGCTGTAGCGAGGCTAAAGACCTTGCGAACAGCGCCAATTGTGCAACCGGCGTCTGCCGCGAAAAGACGTTAGGTATCAAAGCGCGTGTTCCTCCGAGCGAGAAACAGACTGCAAATCTGCTTGTCGCAAAGTGCAGCAGAATGTGTTTTTGTCTAGCCGTGACTTCGGCTCAACTTAAAACGGAGGCATTGTTGACAAAGCTTTTTCTCACAAGCAAAATCGCGCTCGCAATCTCAAACATTTAACTTCCTGGAACCTGCATCAAGTTATGACGAATGCCGCAACATCACTTCTGCAATCAAGTCTCTCCAACTTGAAGTTGGTACGCCGCGGAAAAGTGCGCGACGTTTATGCTGTGGACGAAGCGCATTTCCTGATCGTCGCCACCGACAGAATCTCGGCGTTTGACTGCATCTTGCCGACACCAATTGCGCGTAAAGGCGAAGTGTTAACCGCTCTTTCGGAGTTCTGGTTCAAGAAGCTTGCTGAGATAGTTCCGAATCATCTCGTGACCACCGCTTTGGAACAAATGCCGGAGGGTGTTCGCAGTGAGCAGGGTCTCGAAGGTCGGTCGATGCTGGTGAAGCGCGCCGAAGTGTTTCCGGTTGAATGCGTCGTGCGCGGTTACCTGGTGGGCTCTGGATGGAAAGATTATCAGCGGACTGGACACGTATGTGGACACCGACTATCCGAAGGACTGGCTGAGTCGGCCGAACTGCCGGAAGCCATCTTCACGCCCTCGACCAAGGCAGACGAAGGACATGATGAGAACATCAGCGAAGCGCAGGTCCGCGACCTTCTCGGCGCGGAGACCACAGACTTTTTGCGCGACACTTCGTTGCGCCTCTACACCGAGGCTCGAAACTACGCTCGCAGTCGCGGAATAATCATCGCCGACACTAAGTTCGAGTTTGGAAGGAATCAAGATGGGCAGATAATCCTCATAGATGAGGCTTTGACTCCAGACTCATCCAGATTCTGGCCGGCCGATAGTTACCGTCCGGGAAAATCACAACCCTCGTTTGATAAGCAATTTGTCAGGGACTATTTGGAGACTTTGGATTGGGACAAGCAGCCGCCGGCACCGCCACTCCCTGCCGATGTCGCCGAAGCGACGACAGCGCGCTATCTCGAAGCCTACCGGTTGATAACCGGCAATGACCTTTGATCTCGGCCATCTGGTTCGTTTAAATCCTATGCGAGCGCGACTTGAAGTATTAGTGGAAGAGATGCTGGATGGCCGGATCCTGCTGGCGGAAGCGCTGGGCGAATTCGAAAAGCTGTACATCAAAAAAGCGCTCGCCCGAAACAAAGACCACTTGTTGAAAACCGCCGAGACTCTGGGAATTCATCGTAACACCCTCTCAAAACGCGTCGCGGCCTACCAAGCAAAGGATCGGACTGCAAAACCCTTAGCCCGAACAGCGAAAGTAGGCGGGCGATAGTCTTGCCTGATTGCTTTCGTTCCCAACCTAAAACCTCAAACCCACGAAGTTTGACAACGATTGATTCGCGCAGTTATTCTTAGCACTCATCTAGACAGAGTGCTAGCCCCCGGCTTAACCGGGAATGCCGCACACGACAAAACACGTAATCTTACGAGGAAAACTAAAAAGGAGAGTTCACAGGAATGGCAACAAACATCACACCGCTCCACGATCGCGTTATCTTGCGACGAATTGAAGAGGGCGAACAGGTACGCGGAGGGATCATCATCCCCGATTCGGCAAAAGAGAAGCCCCAGGAAGGCGAAGTCGTAGCAGCCGGAGAAGGCAAATACAAGGAAGACGGAACGAGGCAGCCGCTCGATGTCAAAACGGGCGATCGCGTCCTCTTTGGCAAGTACAGTGGTTCTGAAATCAAAATTGACGGTGAAGAGCTGCTGATTATGCGCGAAGATGAAATCCTCGGGATTATTGCACGCGCAGGCGCAGCAACCGGCACCAAGAAGGGCAAGTAGTCTACCTCAGACTCGGCCCTTTTTTCGTTTCTAATCACATACATTCAGTAGGAGAAGACAGAAATGGCAAAGCAAGTAGTTCATGGCGAGGAGTCACGCGCCGCGATTTTGCGCGGCATCAATCAACTCGCCGACGCAGTGAAGATCACGCTCGGCCCCAAGGGTCGTAACGTTGTAATCGACAAGAAATTTGGTTCGCCGACTATCACCAAGGACGGCGTCACTGTCGCAAAGGAAATTGAACTGAAGGATTCGCTCGAGAACATGGGCGCCCAGATGGTTCGAGAAGTTGCTTCGAAGACTTCTGACGTTGCTGGTGACGGAACCACCACGGCCACTGTGCTCGCACAAGCAATCTTCCGCGAAGGCGTAAAGACTGTCGCCGCCGGCGCGAATCCCATGGCGCTCAAGCGCGGCATCGACAAAGCTGTCGAACGCGCCACCGAAGAAATCAAGCGTCTGGCCAAGCCCGTCAAGGGCGACATGATTGCCCAGGTCGGCACCGTGTCAGCCAATGGTGATTCAACCATTGGCAATATCATTGCCGAAGCGATGAACAAGGTCGGCAAAGATGGCGTCATCACTGTTGAAGAGTCGAAGACGATGGAAACATCGCTCGAGGTTGTTGAGGGAATGCAGTTTGATCGCGGTTACCTCAGTCCCTACTTTGTAACTGATCCGGAGCGGATGGAAGCGGCCCTCGAGAATCCATTGATCCTAATCCACGAGAAAAAGATCAGCTCGATGAAGGACCTGCTGCCACTGCTTGAGCAGGTTGCCAAGCTCGGCAAGCCCATGCTGATCATCGCCGAAGATGTCGAAGGCGAAGCACTAGCGACCCTCGTAGTAAACAAACTGCGCGGCACGCTGAACATCGCTGCTGTGAAGGCCCCTGGTTTTGGCGATCGTCGCAAAGCAATGCTCGAAGACATCGCGATCCTGACCGGCGGTAAGGTCATCAGCGAAGACCTCGGTATCAAGCTCGAGAACGTGAAGCTTGAAGACCTTGGTCGCGCCAAGAAGATCACCATCGACAAGGACAACACCACCATTGTCGAAGGCAACGGCAAGCAGAGCGACATCGAAGGACGCGTCAAGACTCTGCGTGCGCAGATTGAAGAGACTTCTTCAGACTACGATCGCGAGAAACTCCAGGAGCGTCTGGCGAAACTCGTGGGCGGCGTTGCGGTAATCAAAGTCGGCGCAGCTACCGAGACGGAGATGAAAGAAAAGAAGGCCCGTGTTGAGGATGCTATGCATGCAACGCGCGCGGCTGTTGAAGAAGGAATCGTTCCCGGCGGCGGCGTGGCTCTCGTGCGCGCGGCGAAAGCGCTCGAGAAGTTCCAGATCAACAAAGAAGGCGAAGGCGATCCTGACGAGCAGATTGGCGTTAACATCGTCCGTCGCGCGCTCGAAGAGCCGTTGCGTCAAATCGTGCAGAACGCCGGCAAAGAAGGCGCGGTGGTTGTCGAACGCGTTCGTTCTGAAAAGAACGACAGCTTCGGTTTCAATGCGCAGACTGAAACTTACGAGGACTTGGTTAAAGCTGGTGTCATCGATCCTGCCAAGGTTACCCGCACCGCGTTGCAGAACGCTGCTTCAATCGCGGGTCTCATGCTGACTACGGAAGCAATGGTTTCCGAGATTCCCGAGGACGATAAGGGAAGTCCGGCGATGCCGGGTGGCATGGGCGGCATGAGCGGTATGGGAATGTAACCCCTGGGAACGCGGACATCTGTCCGCATCTCACAAGCAATCGGCCCCGCTCTCAAAAGGAGCGGGGCCTTTTTTTTGTAACGCAAACAGCTAGTTTGCCGGTTCGGTTGTAACGCAAACTGTTAGTTTGCGGTCGCAGCCAAAGGGCCTCCTCACAATCAAATCGCAAACTAACAGTTTGCGTTACACCTTCTTTGGAAAACGTGACTGGATCACGCCGCCGTGATCACGGCCGTGTTTCTGGGTGAGTCGTGGGTAGGTCGCAGACTCGGCCCTGAGTCGTTTGATCGCAAGCATGCTTTCGATGTCGCGTATGTCCTGTTCGGCACCCTCAATTTCCATGAACAATCCAAAAGGCAGCTCATCGATCACGATTTCTGTCTTGCCCAAAGTCCACGTCTCGCGGCGCTTTTCGTAGACGAGTGCCGGGAAAAATCCCAGCCTAGCCAAAATCGCTTCCATCGCGTCCGGGTCGTCCACGGGCGTTTCCTCTTCGCGTTGGTGTTTTATGCCAGGGGCTGAAGGTAACCGTTATTTGAACGTGAGAATTCCCCGCTTTCCAATCCGGCGCAGGCGCAACACGGAATTGCCCATCTCGAGACTATCGCCCGCGTAGAGCGTGTTCACTTCAAATTCTTCGCCCTTCCGTTTCGCCCTGATTTCGGGAAGCCGGGCCAGCACTTCATCGCGTTGCCGTGTACTCAAACGATACTTTTTCTCGATTTCAATAGGCATTTCGAAGATTTGCTTAGAATTTTGGCGATTTTCCTCTTGATCCAATCAACTTTCCTCTTGATCCAATCGACTTTCCTCTTGATCCAATCGACTTTCCTCGCGTCCCAATCGACTTTCCTCGCGTCCCAATCGACTTTCCTCGCGTCCTAATCGACTTTCCTCAAGCCCAAAGTAGCTTTCCTTTGAACTAAAGCAGCTTCCCTTGCGACCTAAACTACTTTATTCGCGTTCCTACCGGCTTTACTGGCGCCCTAATCGAGTTTGCCTCTGTCCCAGGGGCCTTGGTGCGATACAAAGTCCCCCTTAATTCGTTCTACGCCTGTCGCGCCCAGCGGATCACTTCCGGAATCGACGCTTTCTTCCCGTACATCAACATCCCGATGCGATAGATTCGCGCCGCCAGCCACAGTAAAAGCACGACGGTCGCAAACCCAACCACCAGCGACAACGCAATCTGCCAGAACGGGGGCGTTTGGGAGACGATTCGCACCATCATCGTAATTGGCGCGAAGAATGGCACCATGGAAACCCAAAAAGCAAAAGATGAATTTGGCGCGCGGATGACCGCGAAGGCGAGATACAGACCGGCCATCAGCAGGAAAATCACCGGCAGCGCCATCTGGCCGCCCTCCTGCGTCGTAGTCACCATTGAGCCGATAAACACGTAGAGGCTCGCATAAATAAAATATCCAAGCAGGAAGAAGAGGAAGAAGTAGACAACAAAAAAGGGTGGCAAGTTTGGAAGATTTATATCCGAAAACCCTCGCGCGCTCATGGCCGGCACTGCAAACAGCACTAACGCGGCAAACGCGGCGGCCCAAATTCCCAGTTGGGTTAGCGCCATTAGGGAGACGCCGATCAGCTTCCCAAACATTATCTGAAACGGCCGCACTGAAGAAAAAAGAATCTCCGCGATGCGCGTCTCCTTTTCTTCGATAATAGCGTTTAGCACTACTTGCCCGTAGAGAAGCACGGTCATGTAGATCAGAAACGCGATGATGAAAACCATGGCGAAGCCGGCGCCGGAGTCTTCAGCTCCTTCCTCGCCCTTTTCGTTGACCGGATAGGTTGCCAAACCTACTGACTTCGACAGTGCCTCCAGATCCTGATCCTTGACGCCCTGCTGAATCAACCGTTGTCGTCTGACCGCGCCGTTGAGTTTGTCTTTGAGCTGGCCGCGCGTGAACACATCGCCGACGTTCCGTCCATAATAGGAACCTTTGCTGTCGCTGTTACTGAGCACGTCGGCGGGAATAACCAGGTAACCGTCCAACTCGTCACGACCAATCCGAGCGTTCAACTCACGCTTAGTCTCTTCCAGTGATCGTCCGTTTGGATTTACCTGATCCACGCGGAAAGTCCCGACAGTCTTTCCAGCCTTCTCCATGCGATCTTTGGAACTTGAATTCGCCGCTTCGGCCAAGCCCGGCTGCTTGCCGTCTTCGCTTTCCGGTTCGCGCTTCAGCAGCGAATTTCGAATTGGGCCGAAGAGTTTCGTTCCTTCGGTCTGGTCCAGGATAGCGATCCGCGTGTCGCCGCCGGTTTTCATGCTGATGAGAAGGCCAGGGACGATCGTGAACGCAACTAACATCAACGGCCCCAGCACAGTCATAATCACGAAGAACTTCGTCCGCACCTTTTGGAGATACTCGCGCTTGATGATCGCCAATAATTTATTCATACGCCCTCCGTCACCTTCTCCACGAAGATATCGTGCAGGCTCGGTTCGATCATTTCGAACCGCTCGATCGTCGCGCCCGCGCCGAGCAGTTCCTTTAACAGCGCTTGCGGTTTGGCATCCGGCGCCAACAAAACTTCAACCCCATCGCTGTGCCGCTGAATACTGGTGATGAGCGAGCGATCTCCGAGGACGGATTCGCCCCCGGCCAAACGCAACGCCACCGCATTGCGACTAAACGAGCGCTTCACTTCCCGAATACTGCCTTCCAAAACTTTACGCGAACGATTGAGGAGACAGATGTCGTCGCAGATTTTCTCCGCCACCTCCATTTGATGAGTTGAGAAAATGATCGTCTTGCCTGAAGCTTTCAACTCCAGAATGATCTCTTTCAGCAGGTCGACATTCACCGGATCCAGTCCTGAGAAAGGCTCATCCAGGATAACCAGATCAGGCTCGTGGATGACTGCCGTAATGAATTGAATCTTCTGTTGCATCCCCTTCGAAAGTTCAGTCGCTTTCTTCCCTTTCCATTCGGTGAGCTTCAAGCGCTCCAGCCATCGGTCCACTCGCCGGTCAGCCTCTTTGCCGGAAACGCTCTTAAGCTCGGCAAAGAATCGAAGTTGATCGCCAACCTTCATCTTCTTGTAGAGGCCGCGCTCTTCAGGAAGGTATCCAATGCGGTCCTGCAGCGACGGGGTGATTTGCTGTCCGAATAATTCGATACGGCCTGAATCAGGAGCCGTGATGTTCACTATCATTCGGATCGTGGTCGTTTTGCCCGCGCCGTTTGGGCCGAGCAGCCCAAAGATTCTGCCGGCATGCACGGCGAGGCTGAGGTCGTTGACCGCAGTAAACTCACCGAAACTCTTGGTAATGCGATCAAGCACAACTGTCGGATTATTCATAGACGGATGCCTTAGGGATTGGCGGTGATTCGTGGTCTGCGTTCGCGGTTCTCCAAATTTTCAGAGCTTACTACGAGGAATCTTTGGGCAAGGTTTTTAATGTTGCGCGAACGTCGCGAACAAGCTCAAGGTCAAGGGCAACCAGATGCTGGCGATGAACCTCCAGAAGCTCTTCGCGCTCAAGTAGCCCTTCGCCGCGCGTCCGCGGGTCGCGCCCGGCGCGCGGGGAGACCCTAAGACCCCATTCCAGAGCGCTTCGCCGCGCCGAGTCCCGACGCCGTGCCGCCCTTCGGC
>JANMVC010000345.1:0-2233 GCA_031392315.1 Pyrinomonadaceae bacterium
ACCACGCCGCCACCGTTGCCATAGTCGGATGAAATGAAAACGCGGTTGCCGCGGACCACTGGCGTCGCCGCGTTGGCCACGTTGTTGGCGGCACGCGGGTATTCCCACAAAAGTTTTCCGTCTTTCAAATCCAGCGCGAGCCCGCGCGTGTGGGTAAAGAAAACTACTTGAGTGGTGTTGCCGACCTGAACGGGAATCGCCGATGAGTAGCCGGCGCGATCGCTCTGGCTCTTCCAAATTAGCGAGCCATCCTTTTTATTCAGGGCGACGATTGAAGCGCCTGGCCCACCAGCGTTGACGAGCAGCTTCTCGCCCATAACCAGAGGTGACTCGCTAATTCCCCAGACGATGTTCGAACCGCCAAATTTTTGCAGCACGTTCATCGTCCAAAGCAGCTTGCCCGTGCGCGCCTCGATTGCTGAGAGGTCGCCATTACCACCGAGCGAATAGATATTTTCACCGTCAATTGTGGGAGTGCCACGCGGGCCGTCGCCGCGGTCGTTGCGAAACGCGGCGCCATGCGCCGTGGCCCAAAGCTGTTTTCCGGTGGCCACGTCAAACGCGATGACAAACTCGCGGTCGCCGCGCAGTCCCATCGTGTACAACTTTCCATTAGAGATCGCGAAAGAGGAATAGCCGCCACCCGCCCCGGCTGCCTTCCACGCGAGCGGCGGACCGTCTGTCGGCCACTGCTTCAGTAGGCCAGTCTCCTTGGAAATGCCATCGCGATTTGCGCCGCGCCATTGCGGCCAGTTGCCGGCAGTCTGCGCTGAGATTTGACTGGCCACGGACACCACAAGTATTGCCAGGCTAATCAGGGTCTTGATGTTTATGTTCTTCATAATCGAATCTCCTTGGTCGGGACCGACCAGCTATACGTTGCTCCGCTCGGGGAGAGTTTGGTAACACGTTGGGTGGTGGTTACGACTTTCGAGTATCTCGGAAACTGTCCGCAATCACGTGCACTGAGTACAAGCTTTAGCTTGCGTGTTCGATCACAACCTAAGTCGATGGCAACCTTAAGGTTGTACTCTACACGCCTGTGTCTACGTGGCGCTCAAGCCTGCGGCTTGAAATAAAGCACCAGTCCGGCGCCGGTCGCCGCCATCAAAAATCCCACGTAAAGCAAGGGATTTGGCGCCACCTTCGGCGGATGCAGCCACATCGAAAAAAGCACATTCACCAACGGCGCCCCACCAAACACCAGCGGCATGACATAAGCCGGAAGGCCGCCATAGCGAAATGCGAAGATGATGCACACCGCGCCTGCCGCTCCCAGCGTGCCGCCGAGCACTGCCGCCATGGATCCCTTCATCGTGAATCCGTTGAGCTGCCCCTGATAGGAAAGTGTAATAACCGGAACCAGAACTCCGATCAGGAAGTAAGCAACTCCGACACAGAGCAGCGCGCGCATCGGACTACCAAGCGCGATCTGGCCGCGATGCAGTGCCGGTCCATAGAGACCCCACGACAGCGCGGCGCCCAAAGCGAAAAGTATCCAAATCATGGGAGACCTCCGAAACGACTCTTAGATAGAGCAGACGGCAAAACGAAACCGACCGCAGACATTAGTGCCGCTTCGTGTGAATTCGTGGATCGCAGTGTTCTCGAGTTTCAAACACCATCCACGAAACAACACGAAACATCACTAAAAGGAAAGCCGCACACCCAACTGAATCTGCCGCGAAGACGTTACAGTGGATCGAATCACGCCAAAAGTTGAAAGTGGCGCTTCATTGTCCGCCGCGCCGGTAAAAGCTATCAAGCTGGGATTGCCAAAGTTTGCGCGATTGAAAACGTTGAAGGCTTCCACGCGAAACTGGACCGACGCATTATCGCTTAACCAGGGCCAGCGCGTGTTCTTCATCGCGGACAGATCAAACGTGCGCAGATTTGGACCAATCAAAGCGCCACGACCGAGATTGCCCAATCGCCCTGCCGGTTGCAGCCGAAACGCCGACGGGTTGAAGTAACCCGCCGGGTCGCCCACGACCGCAGTGTTTGCGTCAAAACCGGGCGCGATGTCCGCACGATCAAAGCCAATTCCCGGAGCCAACGACGGCGACCATTGTGAACGCGAACGGTTGCGCGCCACGAACACTGTCAAAGGATTGCCGCTGCGCATTTGGCCAATTCCGGAGAGCTGCCACCCGTCAAGTATCTTGCCGGCCACTCCGTCCATGCCTTTTGCAAAGGGGATTTCCCAGGTGAAGTTAACGACGAGATTGTGCTT
>JANMVC010000365.1:0-1944 GCA_031392315.1 Pyrinomonadaceae bacterium
CGCCCGTGCCACTTTTGGCGAACAAGCCGGCAGCGGCTTTTCGACGCTGACGCGCTTAATATTTTTCTTGTCACGCGGATCCTTGTTGCCCGGATTCGAAATCAGGAAGGGCAATTCCGTGGCAAGGTCGCCAGACTTCACCTTAATCTCTGCATTCCAAATCTCACTGACGGCGCCCAATTCTGTTGGTATCAGATTTGAAATAATGTAGGTGCCCGGCTCGATGTCAGTAAAGTAAGCCGTCCCAAAACTATCTGTCATCACAGACAAAACCCGGGTCTTCGAGCTTTCCTCGGCCTGACTGATCAACTCGCGTAGCCGCTGCTGCTGCCTGGTGTAGAACCCGCTGCGGAGGTTTTCGTCAAGGTTTACGTAGAGCCACTTGCGCGCGAGCTCCTTACTTCCAAGTTCTCTTTCGCCCGCAGCCAGCGCTCGCTGAAACTCAGGCACGGCGGCCGACCCTTCGATGTACTCTGTCTCAACCTCGCGGCAATAAACTGATTCACAATCTTTTTCTTTCAGCCAGGCTATCAGCGCTTCGCTCGCGCCGATGCCGCGGTAGTAGCAATCGCGCGAGACCATGGTTTGCTGTTCAATTACTTGGACCAGAGTTTTGTTTTGTTCCAACGATCCCTTGATAAGAAAAAATCGTTTACGCGAAAGGCCAGTTGCTTTGGCGCCATCGCCGGTGGCCACGCGCACGCGCAGGCGGATTACCCCTGTGGGCAGGGAAGAAGATTGGGATGTCTGGGATATCGCTCGGTCAGTGAGAAAACCAAAGGTGGCCAGCGCGCAAAGGAGCGTCGCGAAAAATAGCGTGTGCCTGGCAGGTTTGGTTTGGCTCATGCGCATCGGACTCAAGCAAATGGGCCCGCCCGCTAACGCAGGCGGTTCTGACAAAACCCGGTGACCAATAAAGTAGCGTCCGTCTAGAGATTCGGGCTGCGCGGAAACTTCAAGAAGGGCAGCCGCACGCCGCGGACAAATATCTGATCCGACCGAATCGCCGGCGCGGGTGAAAATCCATTTCCGCCGGCGGCGCTGATGATGTCGTCCTGGTCAACCCCATCGCCGCTGATCCCGATAGCGCCAACTAATACGCCGTTCTTATAGAGCGGGACACTCCCCGGAAATATCTGGATGCCGTTTGGCAAACTCGGAATCGTGGAGCAGGGAACACTAGCGCCGCCGATGGCCGCCAGAAGATTTGTCTTAATTAGGTCGAGCTGCAATCCAACGTTGAAAGGACTCCAGGCGTTTAGTTCGGTGCTGAACGGTCCAGCCGCTGTGTTGTTGATTCCGTCGGGGAAAAACGGGCGGTGCAGAAAGCCCACTGCCCGATCGCTAAAAGCCACACTGCCATCGAGCTTGAGACCATCAGCGGCGGCTCGCGAAACGTAAGGACCGAAGCCGACGCCACCGAGCAACGTGGCCGCGGTCGAGTTTGAAAAGAAGGCTGCCGTCCGCGCTTTTTGTACTGAAACATCGAAACCAAACACAGGCGCGTCGAGTTGTCGAAACACGCCGAGCAAGTTGCCCGCCGCATCGACCACGGCGATGGTCACGCGCGCGTTGCTGCCGAGCGGCTGCCGGATCGCGGCCCTCGTAATGTTTGACTGCTGCGCCGCGTGGGCAATTATCGTTTGCACCTCGGTCGGGCTCAATGAGTTTGCGCCCGGCGACGTGCCACCCACAAACGGAAAGAAGCGGGTATCAGCTTCGCCGCTGATGCCGCCCACGGTGGCGGGCACAAATGCCGAAAGTTGCGCCGCTCGAATTGGGAATGCACCCGGCACCGCGCCAGGCAAACTGCCAAAAGCGATCGCCGTTGGCGCTGGCGGATTGTTGACATTCGAATATGGTAGCCTGACGCCGTCCACGAGTATGTTGTCGCCGCGGATTAGGCCCGGCGCTTCAAAGCCGCGCACAGCCGCCGCGGCGATC
>JANMVC010000408.1:0-3141 GCA_031392315.1 Pyrinomonadaceae bacterium
TACCAAGGCACCGGCAGTTGGTCCTTTGGCGTCGGCGTGTAGGTTTTTGGCTTGGTCCGCTCTGGCGTGAGATTGGCAAATGCCCGTTCAAACTGCTCGTTCACCTTGTCGGCGAAATAACGGTCAATCATCAAAACGACATCCTCCAGCGTCCAGACTCGGCCCGTAACTCCCGCCGCGACGGCTGGCGCGGTTTTAATTGTCGCGTGCTTCCGGCAGAAGTTGTAATACATGAACTGAATCGCCAACGAGTGACAGTGATTCTCGATCTTCTTGGAAAAGGCGTTTGTGAGGCGCGTGTAACGGCGGTTGCCCATGCGGATCGTGAGATTTGAGCGTTCCACGTAGGAAGTGCTCACAAGGCTGATGTCGGGTTGGCCGAAAACGGGCTCTTTCCGCGAGCCGACTACCACATCGTTCCCCTTCTCGTCTTGGCCGTAGATTTTGACCAACTGCGCGAAGTGCGTGCGGTTCATGTCGAAATTGCTCGCGACCGCCATCTTGTAGGCTGGATGCCCGTCGCTCGTGATTTGCAGTTCGCCAGAGAAGCGCGTGGCAAGGTCCGCGCAGAAGTCCATTGCCGTGCGGCTCGAACGGTCGCCGACACGGAAAGCAGGCATGAGCTTCGTCTCGCTGCAAATGCTCGTCCACGTCCACACGTCGCCGGGATGCTTATTCACAGCGGTCGCCTTGTTCTTTTCACGGCACCCGACGAAACTCCAAGCCTCATCAAGTTGGATGACCTTGCACGGCAGATTCCGCAGATGCTTGGCCTGATAGGCCGCGCACGCCTCGCCCGCCTTCACAAGAAAGGACAGAATCGTGTTCTTGGCCGCGCCAGTGATGCGCACCGTCGAGTTGATGCTGTTGCCTTCAACGAGGCAACGAAGAATCGCAGCGCGGATGTGAACTGGTGTCTTTTGCATTTGACTTAGTGTCATACGATATGTAATGTTCGTCAACAACATTTCGTATGACATTAAAGAAAAGTAAGAAAATGGGGCGTCCGCCGCTCCCCGAAGGCGAAGCTCGCACCGTGTTTTCCGTCCGGTTCTCAGAGAAGGAACGGAAGGCGGTCGAGAAAGCCGCGAAGAAGGCGGAGGAGCCCGTGACGCAATGGGCGAGAAAAACCCTGCTCGCCGCTGCGCAATAACGCTTATGCCGAAATGGCCTGCGGATCGGTCTTCTTCAAGAAGTCCAGATACGCTTTCTGCCCTGTAGCGAAACCCGCCTCGGTGCGCGGCCTGTTCGGGCGCTCCGCTCGCTTGCGGCGGGATTTCTTCTTTGGTTTCACGCGCTGAATCTAAGGCGAATGCTGTGATATTCAAGAACATTGCGTATTACGATTTACTTCGGACGCCTTCGTGCCGATACCCATCCGGCTGCAAATGCCGCAAAGCCAAACGCCAACAGTGAAAAAAGAAAGGAAGTTAATTCAAATGAGTTCATGGTCAGATTCCACTTTAAGTTGGTTGAATGATTGGCTTGTCTGGCTCGGCGTTCTAACCACAATGGCTGGCCTTGTCGCAACGACCGTGGGCATCTTTGTTGCAAAGGAAATCACACGGCGAGACGGCATAAAAGACGACGCGCGCGAGGAAGTCCTCAAAGGTGCGTTGACCGAAGCCAAAGAAGCGCGCGAACTCGCCCTTGATCTCACTACAAAATCGAAAGAGGCGGAGGCTGCGCAGGCAAAAAAAGAAGAAGAAATTCGACGCATAACCCTATACCAAAACGGGGAAAGTATTGGAGAAATGACCGGCAGCGCAGCCATTGATGAGCCGCAGCGAACGGTTGTTTTCGAGGCGCTAGTTTGTCGAGTCCGCTTAAATCCGGGAGATGTTGTGCAGTTTAGATCGTTCACAGTCGAGTATGTCGGAGCTGCCACAACATTTAGTAACTCACCGCAGGCAAGCGGCAGCGGATTTGGCGTATTGGGGGGATCGTTCAAATGTTTGAACGCGACTTTCAAAATCAGGTGAAAGTTGACTGGAATTTCCATATTCAAACTGAACCACTACCCAGCCGTCGGTGAGCTTCGCCAGCGCGGGGAGCAGGAGGGTTTCGGGCATGGATGCGCGGGCCGGCGGAATTACAGCAGTTGCCCCGTCAGGATTTCCAGGCCGAGCCCCGCCGCGATCGTCTCGCGCGCGTCCGCCAGCGCCCGGCGCAGCACGATGTGCGGCCGGTGGACGTGGATGGTGATCGTCAGCTTTCCAGACGGTGCCAGCCACGATAGGCGCGCATTGAGTTCATATTCCGCGCCGCCATCCAAGATCGGGATGGAAATGACCATCGCTTCAGGCACCGGAATCTTTTTACCTTCCGACCAAACCCCCGCCTGGATTTCTTCGGAGATATTAACGACACGACCACCGGTGCGCCGGTCTATCTTAAAGGCAAGCTGCCCCGCGCTCGAACTCTCGAAGTTATGGGCCATTTCCAACAGTGTCGCCGAATCCGGCAGCACGATGTCCGGCCCGTTCGCCTCCACGAAATTGATGAACTCCTCCTGCTTCAAGCCCTTCCCGCTCACCGCCAGCCACGCGAGCCACTCGATCGAATACGGGCAGTCATACCGCGCGCTGTGCGCCACCCGCGCCGGTCGCTGCTGCTGGGCATCGTGGTAATCGAGCAGCGCCGTGAAGCTGGCGACCTCTCCCGCGAGCAGCCTTTGCACGGTCGGGCTCGAAAAGAGCACGCGCGTTTGCGGCGACTGGTACGCCTTCACATAGCTCACGAAGCTCGCCGCATCGCGCAGTTGCAGCCTGGCCTTGATGTGGTCCGGCAGCGGGGCGTCCTCCATGAAATTGAGCGAGATGAGTTTGTGATCGTCAGGGATGGCGACGGACGGGTGAAACCCGGTGAGTTGAATGGGATTGCTGAGCTGCCGCCCGGTCGAAAGCAGGGCTTCGATCTCAACGGCTTTTGGAAGGACGGGGTTAGAGGTAGGTATGGACATGGAGTTAGTTAGCGTGGTGTTAGGGTTGGTGAATTAGGGTAAGTGGCGGCGGGGTGCGGACGACGGTTTCAATGTCGAGCAGGGTTGCAGCGTCGTAGATGCCCAGGAGCGATCCGAGATTTGCGAGACTATCGAGTTCGATGCGACGCGCGGGCTCAAGTGCCGAAGAATGCGCTGCA
>JANMVC010000422.1:0-4026 GCA_031392315.1 Pyrinomonadaceae bacterium
TTGCGGGCAATGGAATCTTCTTCGTGATCGGTAACAGTGGTGCCTTCGTCCACTTTGCCCCAGCGGGGCGTTGCGCCGGCGACGTAGAGAAGAGAACTGATTAGTTGCGTCTTCCCTGCGTCGCCGTGTCCAATGACCGCAAGGTTGCGAATCGATTCCGTAGCGTAGGCTTTCATAAAGGCGGTTCCTTTCCGAAGAGTGAATTTATGTAGGACAGACATTCTTGTCTGTCTTTTGGAGGGACAGGCTTGACCACCCCAGGGGGGCTGCCCCGCCGGGGACCCCGGGGAATGCCTGTCCTAATGTTTTGCCGGTGACACGTAATTTATCTGAGCGGCAAGGCGAATGGCAAGTTACGAGTGTCTGGCGCAGGGGCAGGGTATGCCGAGCCCTCGCATTGCACCCGGGACTTCACTTTTTTCTTGGATTGTGCGGAAGCGCGGTGCTAAAGTTGTCGAGAATCCCAGGCAGCACCAAGGAAAAGTGAGGTGTAATTCCGAACGGTACTGTCTGACAGGTGGCAACGCCAACTTATAGAGTGATTCACGAGTAGTTTTGAGCGGGACACACCTCAAAGTGGCTCACAACGTGCGCGAATATTGTCTCATCGTCGAGGGTGCGTATCTTTCGGAACCCGAAGCCGAACATGCCCTGCGCGATCCCTTCATCGAAGACTGGGTAGAACAAACCGGTCACTTCAAAATCCACAACATGGACGAGATCCAAATCACGCCAGGCGTCACGCTGGGCTCGCTCGGCGTAGTCATGCTGGATGACCGGCTCTTCGAAATTGCCAGCACCGATCCCAGTCATCCGCTGACTGAGCAGAAGGCCAAGGGCGTGGCGGAGGCGTTGCGCCGGCAGGACATGTTTGACGAGGTTAAGGTCAAACCTTGCGACGAGGAGCTGGATGAAGAGTTGGTTGACGACTCGGCCGAAGACCAGGTGTTTTGAGTACCGCGTTTATGCGGGCTTTGCTGCTTTCGTCGCTCTAATCCCCGCTGGCCAGGAACCCGCCTGAAGGCGGAACTCCAAACAAACATCAAATGGAACAAACCTTCCTCGGTGGTCGCTTGGTTGTGGTAGTAGGCGACATCACGCGACAGCATGTCGACGCCATCGTGAATGCAGCCAACTCGTCGTTGCTGGGCGGCGGCGGAGTGGATGGCGCCGTTCACCGCGCAGGCGGGCCGGCGATTCTGGAGGCCTGCCGGGAAATTCGAAGAACACAGTATCCGGAAGGGTTGCCGACGGGCGAAGCAGTGATCACTACGGCGGGAAGTCTGCCCGCGCAATTTGTGATTCACACTGTCGGGCCAGTTTACGGCCAGGCCGGTGGACGCGAATCAGAACTGCTGGCGGCGTGTTATGAGAACTCTCTGAAGCTCGCTGATAGTCATTCGTTAACTTCGATCGCGTTCCCCGCCATCTCAACTGGCGTCTATGGATATCCTCAGGACGAAGCTGCACAAGTCTCTTCCCGGGCAATCGCGAAATTCCTTGCTACAAGTGATACGCTGCGCGAAGTACGCTTGGTGTTCTTTCAAAAGCGTGATGCGGAAGTATTCCTCAAGCACACGAATTTGAGCGGAGATGAGGTCAGTACCGCCACGCGGTAGCGGGTGAGTACGCCTGGCAGCGACCGTGCCACGATTCAGATTGCGCAACCCGACCCACCCGCTACCGCGTGGTGGTACTGACTTCAGACCAAGCCGCTACCGCGCGGTGGTACTGACTTCATTCCGGTCAAATGTGTGTAATCCGCGCAATCTGCGGATAGACGCATTCTGTGTTATAAGAACCGCTTTGTTTTGAAGTTGAGCTGTGAATTCTTAAGGGAGAGGCAGGAATGCCTGTCCTACTTTCCGCATGATAGAAACTTTTGAACCTTTGATGACCACCACTTCCGCACCAGTTCCCGCATTACCTTTTCCCCTGCAACCCCTGGCACGGCTCTCCTGGAATTATTGGTGGAGCTGGGCGGCCGACGGCGCGAGTTGTTTTCGCGATCTCGATCCGGTGACTTGGGACGAGTGTGAGCACAATCCGCGACTGCTGCTGACGCGAGTTTCGGAATATCGCCTCGCCGAGATGGCTACGGATCCTGTCTACATGGCGCGCGTGAGTAAGCTCGCGAATGATTTCGATCGTTACATGACAGACGACCGGAGCTGGTCGAATCCCGCAGCGACGACAACTATCACGCGCGATAACCCAGTCGCATACTTCTGTGCTGAGTATGGCGTTCATAATTCGCTTCCGGTTTATTCGGGTGGACTCGGGGTGCTGGCCGGAGATCATTTGAAGTCGGCGAGCGATCTGCGTTTGCCGCTCGTCGCCATCGGCCTCCTTTATCAAAAAGGATATTTCCGCCAACGCCTCACCGTGGAAGGGTGGCAGGAAGAAGTTTATGTCGATACTGATCCGGAAGATCTGCCGCTCAACCTGGTTAAGAACGATGATGGCACGTCGCTGACGGTCGAAGTGTTGATTCGGAATCGTCCGGTGCGTGCGCGCGTTTGGCGTGCAGACGTCGGGCGCGTTCCGCTTTTCCTGTTAGACACGAACATCCCGGAGAATGAAGAGACCGACCGTTGGGTGACGGGCCATCTCTACGGTGGCGATCGCGAAACGCGCATCGTGCAGGAGATGCTGCTCGGCATCGGTGGCGTGCGGTTGCTCAGAAAACTTGGCATCGAGCCGCACGTGTTTCACCTTAACGAAGGCCACTCCGCTTTCCTGACGATTGAGCTCGCCCGCGAGCTAATCCAGTCCGAGGGAATATCTTTTGCAGACGCTGCCAGGCGTGTGAAGCAGCGCGCGGTGTTTACCACGCACACGCCGGTGGCGGCCGGAAATGATGAGTTTGATGTCGAGCTGGTTACCCGCGCCGTGGGACGGGGTTACGAAGCTGCGTTAGGACTAACTCACGACGAGTTTCTGGCGCTGGGCCGGATTGATCCAGCGGATGCGCGCGAGGCTTTTGGATTGACGCCACTCGCGATTCGCATGTGCCGTTCGACGAACGGTGTCAGTCGGAAGCATGGCGAAGTGTCGCGGGCGCTTTGGCAGAAGCTCACCGGAGAGGCTGAGGTCGAGCGCGTTCCGATCACCCATGTGACGAACGGCGTACATGCGCCCACCTGGGTGTCTCCTCTGATTCGTTCGCTTTTTGAAACGCATGTCGGCGCCGACTGGCCCAGCAAGTTGCTCGATCGCGCACAGTGGGAGCAGGGAATTGCGCGAATTTCCGACGAAGAACTCTGGGCGGCTCATTCACTGATGAAGGCCCGCCTGGTGGCGTTTATCCGCCAGCGTTCCTTTGAGACGCGCATCACCCGCGGCGACTCGTTGGACCACACCGAAGCGGCGAAAAAGATATTTGAGCCATGCGCGCTGACAATTGGCTTCGCCCGCCGCGTGGCTGGTTATAAACGCTGGAACCTTTTGCTGAAAGATCAGGCCCGCTTGCGCAAGATCATCAATAGCGCGAAACGCCCGGTGCAGTTTGTGTTTGCCGGCAAGGCGCATCCGCAGGATGGCGGGGCGAAGGTGGTGCTGCAGGAAGTGGCCAAATGGAAGTATGACCCGCAGGTGCGAGATCGCGCGGTATTTATTGAAGACTACGACCACGAGATCGCGCGGCAGCTCGTTCAGTCTGTCGATGTCTGGCTTAACGTGCCGCGCCGCCCGCTCGAGGCTTCGGGGACCAGCGGCGAGAAGGTGGCGATTAACGGTGGACTGAATCTGTCTATCCTGGATGGCTGGTGGCTCGAAGGCTACGACGGCACCAACGGATTTGCGGTGGGCGATGCCCATGACGATTCGACGCCGCACACAATTACCGCTGCCGGGAATCCCGAGTCGGATGCCGGAGACGCGGAATCGCTCTACAGTTTGTTGGAAAAGGAAGTGGCGCCGCTTTATTACGACCGCGACGCGCAAGGCCTCCCGCGCAAGTGGATTGCGATGATGAAACGATCCATTGCCACGCTTGGGCCGGAATTCAACAGCGATCGCATGGTC
>JANMVC010000485.1:0-2945 GCA_031392315.1 Pyrinomonadaceae bacterium
TTTCTCGCTGCCGGGTTTGCCGCTGACGTTAAGCAATCCGTTTCCGTCGTTCTTCCCCTTTCCGCTTCCCGATTCGGCGCTCGCGATTCAGCGTGATTTAAGAACCGCCTACATGCAGCACTGGAATTTGAACGTGCAGCATGAACTACGTCGCAATAGTGTATTGGAGGTGGCCTACGTCGGTTCGAAAGGAACAAAGCTGCTGACAGCGCGCGACATCAATCAGCCGCGGCCGAGCGTGTTGCCGCCGGGGCTGCCGTTTGTGCCGCGTCCGAATCCCCGATTTGACGACATTAATCTGCTCGAGTCGCGCGCTAATTCGAATTACCACAGCCTGCAGGCGCGTTTTCAGCAACGACTATCCACGGGCCTGGCGGCGCTGGTTTCCTACACCTGGTCGAAGTCGATTGACGATGCGTCAAACTTCTTCAGTAGCGCCGGCGATCCAAACTTTCCGCAGGACAGCAACAACCTTCGGGCCGAACGCGGGCGTTCCAACTTCGACGTCAGACATCGGCTGTCCGCGAGCTACTCGTATGACCTTCCCTTTGGCAAAGGCAGCCGTCATTTGGCCGACTCGGGTTGGATTTCTTCCCTGCTCAGCGGCTGGCAGACTTTCGGCATCGTCACGGTCCAATCGGGACGTCCATTTACCGTGGCCCTTTTGTCCGATATCGACAACAGCGGCACCGGGCGGTCCATTCTCGGCTTCGGCGCGAACGACCGGCCAAATCTCGTCGGCAACCCACGCCTCGCAAACCGCTCCGCCGGGCAATGGTTCAACCAAAGCGCGTTTGCATTCCCGGCGCCGGGAACCTTTGGCAATGCCGGCCGGAACATTCTCGAGGGACCAGGATTCACAAACGTCAACGCTTCGCTGGTGAAGAACACCGCGCTGTCCGAGCGATTCAACCTGCAACTTCGGGCTGAAGCTTTTAATCTGTTCAATCATCCAAACTTCAACCTGCCTAATAACTTTCTGGGCTCGCCCACGTTTGGCCAAATTACTTCGGCGCGCGACCCACGGCACATACAGTTTGGCGTGAAGCTGTTGTTCTGATTCGCCTGTCGTGGCTTGAACTATTCTCTGTGCCGCCTCCGTGTTCTCTGTGTCTCAGTGGTGACTCTTGGTCAACACTGTTCTCATAAAAACACGGCGCGGCCGGTCGAAATAAGGAAACGATCCACTAAGCGACACAAAATAACACCAAAGCATTTCGTGTTGGTTGGTGTGATTTCGTGGATCGTTTTTCTTTGGAACTGAGGATACCTTCCCAGTGCTGTTCTAATTCGTGAGGTCACCAATGACAATCATTCGCGCGCTTTACGCCGTGTGTTTAGCCGGGCTGCTCTTAACAAGCATCAACGCACAAAGCGACTGGCCGCAATGGCGTGGGCCTAACCGCGACGGCAACGTCACGTCCGCCGCAGTCCCGTCAACGTGGCCGAAAGCGTTGAAAGAAGAATGGAAGGTCACAGTTGGCGTGGGCCACTCCTCGCCCGTCGTCGCCAATGGAAAGATTTATGTGTTTGCGCGACAGACAGACGAAGAAGTTTTGCTCAGTCTCGATGCGCTGACCGGCAAAGAGATTTGGCGATCGAGCGAGCCCATCGCTTACGAGATGCACGAGGCGGCGCGTGGTCACGGCAAAGGTCCGAAGTCAACTCCAGTTATTTACAAAGGAACCGTCTACACATTTGGCATCTCGGGCGTTCTTTCCTCGCGCGACGCACGCACTGGAAAGGTGAAATGGCGGCACGACTTCTCCAAACAATATCCCAAGACTTCACCGCTCTTCGGCACCGCGATGTCTCCGGTAATCGATAGCGGACTTTTGATTGCGCACGTCGGCGGACACGACAAAGGCGCTCTCACGGCTTTCGATCCCGAAACCGGCGACGTCAAGTGGACAAACGACGTGGATGGCCCGGCCTACTCGTCGCCGATTGTCGTCACGCTTGCCGGTGTGCGTCAGGTAGTTACCTCCACGCAGGGAAATGTGATTGGCGCGGAGCTGGCAACCGGCAAGCTACTGTGGAAACTCCCGGCCAAGAGTCAGTATGACGAAAACTCCGTGACGGCCATCGCCTTCAAAGACATGGTGATCGTCGCGCGCGAAGGCCAGGGCATGGCAGCAATCCGTATTGAAAAGAATGGTGCCGCGTTCGCACCCGTGGAGATCTGGAACAACAAAGAGAACCAGATGTATATGAACTCGCCCGTGTTGGCGGGGACGACATTGTTTGGAATGTCACAGCTCAAGAAGGGACAGTTTTTCGCCATTGACGCCGAGAGCGGCAAAACCCTCTGGCAAGGGCCTGGCCGCATGGGTGAAAACGCTGCGATCCTAAATCTCGGTGGCAAGTTTCTATTGTTGCTGATTAACGACGCGAATCTCGTTGTGCTGCCCGCAGGCGCAAAAGAGTATTTGCCGGTGACTCAATACACAGTGGCGTCGAGCCCAACCTGGGCGCATCCGGTCGTCATGGGCAGGCGCATCCTGATTAAAGACCAGGACTCGCTAACGTCGCTCGCGTTCTAAGGACCGCCGTTAGCGTTTAGTATCGCGCTCTTTGTAAACCGGATCGAGAGTGCGAGTGGTGTGGTCGGTGACGCTCGAAGCAGGTACTCGGCCTGCGTCAATCTGAGCCGGCGATGTTTCCCCCAGGATTGGCTTTTGGGCCAGAACAGCAGCAGGCAACTGAGGAATGCTGAGTACGCGAGACAACTGACGAATCAGCAGCGCGGCAATAATGAAAACGAAAAACAGCGCGAAGAAAACCAGCGCCATCCCGCCCGGCGATAGACTGATTCCACGCTCAACCAAAGTAATTACTACCGAGAACACCATCCCAAAACCGATTAAAGTCACGAGCGTGACGGCAATCGAAATTGCCCACGCTGCTCCCACCAGTTTAGCCGCGCTCGCGCGCGGGAACGTTGG
>JANMVC010000491.1:0-3923 GCA_031392315.1 Pyrinomonadaceae bacterium
GCGAAGAGCGTTACCGTGCCGCCTTTGTTCTTCAACAATACCCGGCTGACGATTGAACCATCCTGATATTGAAGCAACTCGCCCAGGGGTTTTACTTCCGGGTTCAACTGCTGGTTCTTCGCTGTCTCGGCCATAGTGTCCTCTCGAATTGGCTAGATGCCTTCGGCCGGCTCTGCAATGGCTGGCCCGACTTTATCTTTTCGGTGCCACATGAGGTCCAACGCGAAATAAACAAACGAAATCGCGCCGAGGGCGAATATTGAGTCGCCAATCATTCGCATCCAGCGCAAGGTCTGCATCAGCTCAGTCTGCATAAACTCGGAACTTCGCGCCGACCAATAGCCCACCGAAACCGATTGATACGTTTGCAACAAACCAACCGGCAGCAGGCTCAACAAGATTTCCAACATCAAGCCGATATTGATCGCCCAGAACGCAAACCAAATCGGCCGTTCCTTCCACACGAGTTCCGGCTTCATCGCGCGCAAACAAAACAACATAAGTCCGAGTCCGAGCGTGCCGTAGACGCCGTAGAGTGCACCATGTGCGTGCACTGCAGTCGTGTTCAAACCTTGCATGTAGTAAAGCGCGATTGGCGGGTTGATCATGAATCCGAAAATTCCCGCGCCGACCAGATTCCAGAAAGCCACGGCGACGAAGAAATACACGACCCATTTGTATTGCTTGAGCCACGGCCGGGCTTTTGAACGGCGAATGTTTGCGACTGCTTCGTGGCCCACCAGGAGCAGTGGAACGATCTCAAGCGCGCTGAACGTCGAACCAAAGGCCAGCGCCACGGTTGGGGTGCCGGAAAAATAGAGGTGGTGAAGGGTGCCGATAATTCCGCCGCTCAAATAGATCGCGCCCGAAAGCAGTGCCGCCTGCGCGGCGCTTTCGGCGCGAATGACGCGCAGCTTCGCGAACAGAAACGCAATCACCACGGTAGCGAAGACTTCGAAATAGCCCTCGACCCAAAGGTGTACAACCCACCAGCGCCAATATTCGACCACCGACAGATGCGAGCGCATTCCCCAAAAAAGTCCGGGGCTGTAGAACAACGCGATTCCCGCAGTGGACAAAAAATAGAGCGTGATCAGCGATCGTGGGGTGCCTTTTTTCCTCAGCGCCGGAATTGCAGCACGCGCAATCAGGAAGAGCCACAGGAGCAAGCCGACGAAGAGTGCAGCTTGCCAAACTCTGCCCAAGTCTACGTATTCATAGCCCTGGTGTCCGAACCAAAACCATAAGCTGCCGGGCAGCATGTGCATTACCGACATCCATTGCCCAACCATCGAACCCAGGACAACTATTAACAGCGCGCCGAAAAGCAGATCGACGCCGAGTTTTTGACGTTTCGGTTCGTAGCCGCAGATGAATGGAGCGATGAATAGTCCGGCAGCGAGCCAGGCAGTCGCAATCCAGAAAATCCCCAACTGCGTATGCCACGTTCGCGTGACTACATACGGCAGATAGTCTGCCAGCGGGATTCCGAAAAAGCCTCCGCCCTCCACACCGTAGTGTGCCGTGAGCATCCCCATTCCGATCTGCAAAAGGAACAGCAGCGTAACCACGAGAAAGTATTTGACCGTTGCTTTTTGCGAAGGCGAGATTTGCGCGCCGATTAGTGGATCGCCATCAGGGACATCGTCTGAAACCACTTCGGATTCGCGGGAGGCGTAATACCAGACTAACCAGCCGATACCCGCCAGCAGCATTATTACGCTGACGCCGGTCCAGACAATTGCACTGCTGGTCGGCACATTGCCAACCAGCGGTTCGGAAGGGAAGTTACTGGTGTAGGAAATTGTGTTGTTGGGACGGTTGGCGGCTGAGGCCCACGAAGTCCAGAAGAAAAAGGAGTTCAACTGCCGGAGTTTTGCCGGGTCTGGCTGGGCGTTTCGCTGCACTGCGTACGCGGCTTTGCCGTTCAGGAAAATGTCGCTGTAGTGCTTGAGATTATCTTCAAAGGCGCGGGCGCGCACTGGTTCGATGGTCAGTCGGCCACTTGCTCCATCGTAGTTGTTCTTTCGAACTGTATCCTGCAGGCGTTGACGCAGGACCGCCTTTTGTTCAGAAGCCAGGCTGTCGTAGTTATTTGAAAAATCCTTTTGCGCCCATTCGTTGAGGATGAAGATCGCTTCGCGATGCAAGTAGTCCGCTGACCAGTCGGGAGCCACATAAGAACCGTGCCCCCAAATCGAGCCGCTCTCCATTCCGCCCATCGCCTGCCACACGTTTTGCCCGTTGGAAATCTCTTCGGCGGCGATCAGGACCTGCCCGTCAGTCGTCACAACTTCGCGCGGAATTGGAGGAGCCTGGCGGAAAATCTCCGTGCCGACCCAACCTAAAATGGCGAAGGAAAACACAAAGATTGCGATAAAGATCAGCCAGAGTTTTTTCATAAATTATCCGTTCGGAGGGGTATCCACCACGATCCAAGCCAGACGGCACTCGGCAGGCTAGTCTAGTCCAAAAGCCCAGTCAGTGCGCTAACACACTTAGAGGAGGGGAAGCGCCATAAAGGAAAACGGCCACCGTAGTGAAGTGGCCGCCGGTCTTCAAGATTGGCTCCGCAGGTAGGACTCGAACCTACAACCCCTCGGTTAACAGCCGAGTGCTCTGCCATTGAGCTACTGCGGAATAAGCGCCCCTGCATAGCCCGAAATAGCAAAAACTATGCGCGGGGCGCGAACGGTTTTTATAGCAGAGGCGCGATAGAGCGTCAAGGCAACGGCCCTTATTGTGAAACCCTCAAGTCCTCCTGAGTCTTCGGCCAAGATTCGATTCACGAGCTACACGAAAGCTTACTAAAAAGTTTGGAGTTACTTAGTGGACGGCTTTTGATGCCTTACCCCCTCAACTTGCGCTCAGAAACAAACTGCGAGAATATTTCGCACGCAAAACAACAATTAGAAGATTCTTCAAGCGAGTTGCGCCGGAGACTTACGCCCTCTTGCAAGTGCGAGTGCCGCGCGCAACAACAAGCTGAAAGGTATCCATGGAACGTCGAATCACATCCTGGTTTAGTCAAAACCTACAAAGCGAAATGCCGCTGGTGGCTTACGGACACGCGGGCCAGACGCTGCTAATGTTTCCCACCGCGGCGGCTGACTATCTCGAATATGAACGCTTTCACCTGGTAGATGCGATCAAGCCGTTAATCGAAAGCGGCCGCGTGCGCGCTTACTCCATAAACAGCGTCAACAAGTACAGCCTGCTCAACGAAAAAATGCCGCCAAACTTGAAAGCGGAATTGCTGACCCGCTTCGATCGATACATCATTGATGAGGTGTTGCCGCTCATTCGCAATGAAGCCGGCGAAGACGCGCGACCCTTAACCACAGGCGCGAGTTTGGGAGCATTTCTGGCGGCGAACGCTTACTTCAAGCATCCGGATCTGTTTCGCGGCGTGATTGCGATGAGCGGCAGCTACGATGTGCGTTCTTATCTGAAAGACTTTTACGACGACAATGTCTATTTCAACAACCCCGCCGATTATCTTCCCAACCTAGATGACGATCACTACCTGCCAATGCTAAGACAGGCAGACGCGATCCACATTCTTTCGGGCCAGGGAAACTACGAAGCGCCCGAACGCACCCAACATCTCTCCGATATCCTGACTGCAAAGGGTATCCCACACAAACTCGATCTCTGGGGTGCTGATGTGGACCACGATTGGCCGTGGTGGCGCAAGATGCTGCCGTATGCGCTGGAGAGAATTGTGCAATAGGCCCAGCGGATCCACGAAGTCACTCGAATAACACGAATAGTTTTCGTGCAGTTTCGTGAGATTTCGTGGAACGCTTTGAGACTAGTCAGACAAACGAAAAAGGCGACGATAGCCGTACTCGCTGTCGTCGCCTCTAGTTTTGGAAAGGGCCAGATTACGGTTCGTCGTCGCCCTTCTTGCCTTTCTTCTT
>JANMVC010000518.1:0-5508 GCA_031392315.1 Pyrinomonadaceae bacterium
CTGGAGCCGCTATTCGCTCATACGGAGATTTTCTTCCGCCTGCTTGCGCTCGGTGATGTCGGTATGGGTAACCAGCATGCGGAGCGGCTCGCCCCTGACGTCTCGCTCCACAATGCGGCCGCCTTCAATGTTCAACTCCGATTCCGGCAAGAGAGCAGCGGTAGCGATCAGGAAAGCCGCCGACGAAAAGTCGCCGGGAATCTTCACGTCGCGCGCGGGAAAATTCGCCGGGCCATTCACGGCGCATCCTGTGCTACGGCCATCGCTGTTCAGAGCGTCCTCCACATCCACACCAAACCAACGCAGCATGCGCTCCGTATGATCGCGGGTTCCGCCTAACCGCTCGACTACTTCCGTTCGCCCGTTGGCGTGAAGTCCGGCCAGAAGCACACAAGATTTGACCTGGGCGCTGGCGACGGGGAGTTCGTAACGGATTGGCGTTAACGGGTGACGACCGGTGAGACGCAGCGGCGGATGCCCCACTTCTGATTCGAACGCCGCGCCCATCATTTCGAGTGGCTCGATGATTCGGCGCATCGGGCGCGAGCGAAGCGATTCGTCGCCGGTGAGTATCGACGTGAAATCGTTACCGGCCAGTACGCCCGCCAACATGCGCATGGTCGAACCGCTGTTGCCGCAATCAAGCGCCTCTTGCGGCGCCTGTAGTCCGCCAATGCCCACGCCTTCGATGCGCACGTCATTTTCGTGTTGCTCGATGCGCACGCCGAGTTGCGCCAGGCAACGAAGCGTGGAGGCACAGTCGCTGCTGGTTGAGAAGTTTGTAAGTTGCGACGTGCCGCGAGCGAGCCCGGCAATCAGGGCCGCCCGATGGGAAATGGATTTGTCTCCCGGCAACCGAATCGTGCCTTTCAGTTGTCGGGCCGGCGTGATCCTCATGGCCTAATCTTAGCAAGGCGAAGCGGCCGCTAACGAATGCTAAAGGCCGGCGGAAAAATCACTTAAAGGTTTTCTTTTCAAGAAATTCTGCCGGGGAGACCTTCTTGACACACGGTAGTCGCGCATGTTAAACCCTCGGTCTTCCGGTAGCTTTGGAGTTCATAATCAGCGAGACCAAAATCTAATGGCTCTTGCCTCGGCCAACTCTTTCAATTGTGACTCAAGAGACGACTGAACTCAGATTTGCCAGCCGTATCGAGGCTGTGGCCGAAGCCGCCGCTGCAGTTTCTGAATTCCTCAATCGAGTGGGAATTAGTGAAGATGTGGCTTTTGGGATCGACATGGCCGTCCGCGAAGCGGTAACAAACGCGGTGCTACATGGAAACAAACTCGATAGCGCAAAATTCGCCGAGGTTAACGTCAAGAAGTCTCCCGAAATTCTTGAGATTGACGTACACGACCAGGGGAAGGGCTTCAATCCCAGCGAGGTCGCTGACCCGACGAAGGACGAGAATATTTTGAAGACTTCGGGACGCGGCATTTTTTTTATGCGTAACTTCATGGACGAAGTTAATTGGTCAATAAACCCCGGCGGCGGCACTACCGTTCGGATGATCAAGAAGCTATGATTTGAGCGAGAACTAAATCACCCCTTTTCGGTTTAAGGAGATTGCAGAAATGGCTGAACTAAATATTTCGGAGCGCCAGGCTGGCGACGTAACCATTCTGGATATGAATGGGAAGATAACGATTGGCGAGGGCAGCGTCGCACTGCGCACCGCGGTTCGCCGCCTGCTCGAAGAAGGCAAGAAGAAAATTCTCTTGAATCTTGCCGGCGTTGGCTACATTGATTCGAGTGGTATCGGTGAGCTGGTCTCCAGTTACACGGCGATCGAAAAGGAGCAGGGCCAGTTGAAGCTCCTCAATCTCACCCAAAAACTTCAGGACCTTTTGACGATTACGAAACTACTCACCGTCTTCGACGTATTCGAAAGCGAAGAAGAAGCGCTCAGTAGTTTCAGTTGATTGCAGGTCCGACAAACCTTAAGTTTGTCGTGTTTCAGATTAGCGACAAACTGAAGTTTGTCGGACTTAACCAGGGAGACGAAGATGGCAGAACTCGATGTTCGTGAGCGACAGTCAGGCGATGTAACAATTCTGGACTTGAGTGGATCGATCAGAATGGGCGAGGGCGCCATTTCTCTTCGCAACTCCATTCGCGGGTTGGCCGATGGCGGCAAGAACAAAATTCTGCTCAATCTGGCGAGTGTTAAGAATGTTGACTCCAGCGGTATCGGCGAATTGATTGCCAACTACACGTCGCTTACTCGAGACGGCGGCCAACTCAAACTCCTGAACCTGACTGAGAAAATCCGAGACCTCCTGGTGATTACCAAACTACTGACCGTTTTCGACGCTTACGAAAGCGAGCCAGAAGCCCTGAATAGCTTCAAATAGTTTCGAGTTTCAAGTTTTCGTGTTTCGAGTTGTTCAACCTCAACTCTAAACTCAAAACTTAAAACTGATTATGTTTCGCGCCACCTTTCGCCGTTTGCTCACGCTGGACGATCCACCTGAGCGGACGGCGCTTGCTTTTGCGATTGGCGTTTTCATCGCTTTCTCACCGTTCCTCGGCCTGCACACCATCATGGCCACGTCCGTAGCGTTCATTTTCCGTTTCAACAAGATCGCGATCTACTCCGGCACTTTTATCAACAACCCGTTTCTGACGCTGGTGCCAATCATTATTGCTTCCTACGCTGTCGGTGCCTTGCTGCTGGGCCGGCCGCTGAGGATCTCGCCTGAAGGTATCAACCTTTTGAAGGAACCACACCTGTTAACGGGCAGCTACTATCGCCAGCTCGGTCGCGAAGGCTGGCAAATAGTCTGGCCGTTTACGATTGGAGCCACGATCCTTTCGGTGGTTTGTTCGCTGATTGCTTATCCAGTAACATCCTGGCTGCTGAAAACGCGTCGAAAGAGGGCTTCAGGCAATCACTGATCAATCCGGCGCGCGCGTCCAGTGCGCGTTCCTGGGCGCGACGCTCTGGCCACTTGGCATCCGTTCCGCCGCTGGCGCGCATCTCTAACATTCCAGTTTCAACCGCCGAAGGGGCCGAGAATTTACACCGTTCTTATGAAGAAGATTATTTCCGCATCAATCCTTTTGGCGTCCACCTTTGCTACCGCGCACGCCCAAACAAAACCAGCTCCGAGCCCCTCGCCGAATCCGTCTGCCACGCCGCAGGTGCAAAGGCGCCAGCCGGCAAGTTTCGAGCTGTCGGAGTATGGCGTCAGTTTTCAAACGGAGCCGCGCCTCATAATCATGATGGCGGCGCTCGAAGCTGCCGGGTTTGATCCCACTCCGGTGGGCGCTACTCCGTCAGTATTTCGCGCTCAGGTGAGGAAAGACCTGGCTGATCTCGATCCGGAGTTGCGCATCCGCCTGCGCACATTTTACGAGCGCAACAAACTCCCCGCGCCGGCCACGGCCGCCGACCAGGCGGCCCGTTACGTATCGCTGGCTTTTGCGCTTGGCCCACCTCCATCGCTTGAAGCGCCGCCGCGTTCTGAAGAGTTGCCCACGAGCTTGCTTGAGGTGCTCGACTTCGCTCCGCTGGTGCGCGAGTTTTATCAGCGCTCGCGGATAGATGAAGACCTGGTCGCTTACACGCGCGCGTATCAGGCGGAAGGCGACCGCTTGCGAAAGCCAACCGAGGAAGTGGTTCGTTCCGTCTTGTCTTATTTACACACGCGGCCGATCACCTCTTCGCTCGAACGTGTGCTGATCACTGCACCGACGGCAGGAAAGAAGAAGAATGCGGCACGGACATACACCACCAGAGAGCGCCAGCGCCAATTCTTTATTGTCCCCGATCTGCTTGGGGCACCTGGCGCGATGAACTTCCGTGTGATTGGCGATGAGTATTACGCGGTTATGCCCGAGGGATCCGATCCGGCTTCCTCCGAACTGCGCCGCGGCTATCTTCAGTATGTGGTTGACCCGCTCGTGCTCCGATTCAATCGCGATATTGCTGCGCGTCGCGATGCTGTCAAACAAGTCCTGGCCGAACGAGAAAAAGCCGGAGCCACTGTAAGCCCGGACGCTTTTCTGGCGGTCTCGCGATCGCTGGTGGCTGGTGCGGATGCGCGTTACGAAGAGGCGAGAAAACTGGAAGCGCTCGCCGTGGAAGCGCGCGTCAAATTAGCTAACGCAAAGGATGACGCGACGCGTAAGTCGATAAGCAATGATCTACAAGCGGCCGTGCTGGCAACTCAGGACGAGACTATCGCGCGGCTGGCAGAGGACTACGAGCGTGGAGCCGTGTTGGCATTTTTCTTCGCGGAGCAGCTCAAGGGAACGGAAAGTTCGGGTTTTGATGTGGCCAACTTTTTTGTCGACATGATTTCTACATTTGATCCGGCAAAGGAAGCGCGCCGCCTCGCCGAGAATGCGGCGGCTCGCCAACGTGCACTCGCGGCCCGGCAAGAGCGGCTCACCGCGCGCCAGGTTGAAGTGGAGGCGCCGCGCTACTCGGAAGCCGAAGCCGCCAAAGCGGCTGTTTTGGTCAGGCAGTTGGCCGACATCGAGCAAACTCTGCGGCTGAAGGACTACCGCAATGCTGAGACGCGGCTGAAAGCGCTGCTCACGGATTACTCACGCGAACCACGAATCTTCTTTGCGCTGGCCCAGACTGCCAGCTTGGCGGCGGCCGATGCGACTGATGAAGAGGTCCAGGCTGAACGACTAAATCGCGCCCTGGCAAATTATCGCTTTGCTGTCGAGGCGTCGTCGCCGGAAACTGATCGAGCACTGATCTCCCGCGCTCACGAAGCGATGGGCCGCATCTACTCGTTTATGGAAAATTCGAGCGAGGCGTCTAAAGCGTTTGAGGCGGCCATCGGCATTGGCGATATACCGGGCGGAGCGTACAAGGAAGCCTTGGAAGGTAAGCAGAAACTGGCCCAGCCAAAATAAGAAGGACAGGCATTCCTGCCTGTCCATTAGTTTGGAGTACCGCCTTCAGGCGGGTACTCCATTGAAACCACTCTTCAAAGCCCGCCTGAAGGCGGAACTCCAAACCTCACTAGATCGGCTGTCTCGAACCGCTGCGCACCACCCGCACTTTCGGTACCACCACATTAATCTCGGGAATCACAGGCAAGTCGATTCGTGGAGTCGAAATATTGATCGCCGGAATCGCACCCAACGCAATTGCGGGAATCACGATCTGGCCGTCTTTGATGCCCCGCTTAATCGAATCGCGGATCTGACTTCGAATAACGGCCTTGTCGGCGACAGTGCGCCTAATCATTGGCGCTGCTCCCGGAAGAGGTCCCGGCGTCGCCGCTTTCGGAGTGACCGTGATGGTCTTCTGGTCCTTCTTGCGGATCACGGTCAGCGTTACGTCACCGTCCTTCTTCTTATTGATCGAGCGGGTCAAGTCACCCGCGCCATCAACCTTTTCGCCGTCCACGGCGGTGATTACGTCGCCCGCTTTAACGCCGGCCTTTGCCGCCGGACCGTCTTCGGTAACTGCCGTAACCAACACCCCGGCGCCTTCCGCGACACCGAAGTATTCGGCAAGCTGCTTGGTCAACTGCATGGTG
>JANMVC010000558.1:0-1654 GCA_031392315.1 Pyrinomonadaceae bacterium
TTGCCTCGATCTTTGAAGGCTGCTCAACTATTTCACTAGTCAACCCGTGTACCAGAGGTTAGGACTTTCTAAGGTTGGATGAACTCCAGCTAGCGTCAGCGAAACCAGCAAAGCTGGGAGCGCAGGCATCCTGCCTGCAAACGCGAGCACAGCTCGCGAAAATCGAACGCCAGATCAAGGGCCGACTGTGCCTATCGCTCCACCTGACCAAACAAGCACTGCTTCGGCTTCTTGTCAGGCCGCCATCGCAGAAATCTGGTGCCGTGACGAAAGCGGCCGCCGGTGAAATGATCAAATTGCACTTCGATAACTAACTTCGTCGCCAGCGGTTCCCATTCGCTGGTCTTCTTTGTGCTCCAACGGCTCGGGCCGCCGGGTTTGTTGCCGGTGAATCCTGGCGGTTTGATCAGCGGCTCGAGTTTCTTTGTGAGTTCCTTCTTCTCGGCCTCGCTGAAACTCGAAGTGAAGCCGACGTGATGCAGCAATCCCTCATCGTCGTACAGACCCAGCAACAGCGAGCCGACTATCTTCCCTGCCGATGCATAACGAAATCCGCCAACGACACAATCGGCGGTGCGCAGCTTCTTCACTTTCTTCATGCCATCGCGTTCACCCGAGCGATAAGGCATATCCAGTCGTTTCGCGACCACGCCATCCAGCCGCACGCTCTTGTCGTTGAGCCACTCGAGAGCGATTGAAGCATCGCGGGTCTGCGGCGAAAGTTCGACCGTCGCGTTCTTCGCCGGAAACTTCCTGGCAAAAACCTCCAGAGCCTGGCGGCGTTTCTGCAACACCTCTTTGAAAGTCTCCTTACCCTTTTCATCGACGAGCAGGTCAAACACCACAAAGCGCGCCGGCGTTTCCTGCGACAACTTAGCCACGCGGCTGGCCGCCGGATGAATCCTTTGCAGCAACGCATCGAAGGAAGGCTCGCCATCAAGCGTGATGATCAATTCGCCATCGATGACGAATCTGGCCGCCTTCAGCTTCGCAACTGCCGCGACGATCTCGGGAAAATAACGTCCCAGAGACTGCCCCGACTTCGATTGCAGTTCCACTTTGTCGCCGTCGCGGAAAGCGAGGCAGCGGAAGCCGTCCCACTTCGGCTCGTATTGCCAGTTATCACCCGCGGGAATTTCGTTTACCAACAGCGCTTCCATCGGCGGATAGCCGAACTTGATGGGCAGGGTCATTAGCCTCGGTCTCTTACTTGCTTGATATTCTCCGTGCTTACAACTATCAGGATTATCACACACGATGCGTTCGAAACGTTCGAAAAGAGACATCGGCGCGGAACACTTGTACCGTAAAACTACAGCAAAATTTTGCCGGCACAAACGGGAGCATTGCGAATGAAAAAAGCTTTCACACAAAGCAGATCTGTTTGGATGGATACGGTCAAGCAGCCCACGGAGCAGGAGCCACTCGCGGAAAAAACTAGTGCGGACGTATGCATCGTGGGTGCTGGAATCGCCGGGCTGACTACCGCATATTTGCTTGCTCGCGAAGGTAAGTCGGTGGTGGTGCTCGACGATGGGCCAATTGGCGGCGGCATGACAGGAAGAACAACCGCGCACCTCGTCACGGCCCTCGACGATCGTTATTTCGAACTGGAACGTCTGCACGGTGAGGACGGCGCGCGACTGGCCGCCGA
>JANMVC010000588.1:0-3716 GCA_031392315.1 Pyrinomonadaceae bacterium
GCGATGTGGTTCGGCACCGAAGCGGGCCTGGCGAAATTCGACGGGCGCCGGACTCAAACCATTTCGATCAACGGACTCGCGCCGGGCCGCGTGCTGGCGTTGCAAAGCGATGCCGACGGCGGGTTGTGGATTGGCACTGAAACCGGCGCGGCGCGCCTGATTGATGGTCGCTTTGAAGCGATCTCCGAAATCAACGGACACTCGATCGTCGCGATCATCACACCCGAGCGCGGCCGCGCCTTGCTGGCCAGCGAACAGGGAAATATTTTTGACTGCCGAATTCAGGCGGACGGTTCGCGGCGCACTGAACCACTGCTGACGCAACAACTGCAAAGCGCCGACCGCGACCAGCCTGGACCGCTACAACTCACCAGCCTGATGATGGTTAATCAAACACTGTTCGCCGGTTCGTTCAGCCGCGGCGTGCTGGCGATTGCCGATGGGCAGGCGCGAGAGTTTGAGACGCGGCCGGCGAGTTTTTTTGTACGGGCCATGCATGCTGATCCGAGCGGCAAGCTTTGGGTCGGCTTGCGCGTGAAAAAAGAGGAACCCGCGCTCCTGACCGGATGGGAAGTTTCGAAAGTTGCCCGCAACGAAACGCCAACCGGCACGGTAACGAGCATCAAGACCATTGGCAAAGATGTTTGGGTTGCTTCCGATGGCCGCGGTGTCTTTCGTTTCTCCGAAGGGAAAAAAGTCCAGCGCTACACCTTTGACGGCACCGCCGGCGGCCTACGCTCGGACCACGTCTACACGATTTTTCATGACCGCGAAGATGTGATCTGGTTTGGCTCTGACCTTGGCGTCTGTCGTTTCGATCCAAACGCGGTGCGCATCGAGTCGGTTGGCGACGTGGCCGAAAGCAATTTCGTGCGCACGTTTTACCAAACCACTGACGGCCATCTGTTGGCCGGAACCAACCGCGGGCTTTTCGTTCACGACTCCGACCCAGCGAAATGGAACCCGGTGAGCGGGCTGGCGCGCAACATCGTTTATGCCATCGCCCAAGACAATCAGGGCCGACTGCTCGTCGGTTCGGCGAGCGGTTTTTACGTGGCTTCGAGACCCACGGGAGACACGAAAGTTGAATCTCTCAGTTTCAACAGAATCGAGGCCGGCTCCGGCAATATAGACGCAGTCGGCAACATCAGGGCAATTACACAATTCCGTGGTTCGATCTACGTCGCCAGCTACGGGCGCGGCGTTGAGCGCTTCGAGGAGAGCCGGCTACAGCCCGTTTGGAACCCAAACCTGGCCGTGCCGCGCGACGTGATTAGCCTCTTCGCCGATGGCGACCGCAGATTATTGGTTGGCTCAGCGTCTGATGGAGTGCTTTCGTTTGACGGTAGCGAGGTGAAGCACGATCCGGCTTTCGCCAAACTCAAGGGCAGCACAGTGCGCTCGATCCTCAGCACGCCTGACAACACTTTGTGGTTCGCTACGAATCGCGGTGTCTACATTTGCAAGGCAGACAGCGATTGCCTGTTGGCCGCGCCCGGCTTCGAAGCCCGTTCACTGGCGCGCGATCCTGAAGACAAACAGAATGAGGTGTGGTGTGCGACGACGGGAAGTGGGCTGTTGAAAATCAAGCTTGACGACGAGGCTGGCCCAGTCGTGTCTCAACTCGACGTCGAGCAGGGTCTGCCATCGCAAAACGTCTTCGCCGTCCGTCCCGAGACCCAGGACGACGGCAGCGAGTCGGTGCTGATCGGCACTGGCCGCGGGATCGCGCGTTATCAGTCTGGGCGGACCATTCCTACGCTGTATGCCACGCGCGTGATTAGCAAACGTGTGCATTCACCCAGCGAATTGGCGTCAGGCCTCAGCCTCGAGTATCCGCAAAACAGTTTGCTGCTGGACGTGGCCGCCATTAGCAGCCGCACGTTCCCTGAGCAGTTTCAATATGCGTTTGCGCTGCTGGACGCCAACGGCAAAGTAATCAAACAGAGGCTCTCGCGCGAATCGCAGTTTGCGATGGAAGGGCTCGGCGCGGGCAAGTATCGCGTGACCGCGCGCGTCTTTAGCAAAGACTTACTTTCCTCGGAGCCGATGTCGTTTGAGTTAACTATTGCCAAAGCTCCCTTCCCCTGGACATCAACCGCGCTGGCGATCCTTCTGGCGCTCGCGTTGCTCGCTTTGATCTGGGCGATTCTGGAAAGGCGCCGGATCGCGCGCACCAGCGCCGCGCTCGTTGATGCCAATCGCGAACTTGCCGACGCCCGACTCAACCTCGCGAATGAAGCCGAACGCGAACGACGCCGCATCGCGCGCGACCTGCACGATCAAACGCTCGCCGATCTGCGTCACCTGCAACTCTTGACCGATCAACTGCCGGCAAGCGACGACGTCCGGGATGATCAACAACCAGGGCCCGCTGCCTTGCGCACGGAGATTGAATCAATCTCCCAGGAGGTGCGACGGATTTGTGAGGACTTGAGCCCATCAGTGCTTCAGAATGTCGGCTTTGCTGCGGCGTTGGAGTTTGCGCTGTCACACGCGGTGCAGGATGCGCCCGCCGATAAGCGCTTTGAGTATGAGTTTGTGTGTGACGAGTCTCTTGAAGAACAAGCTCGACTGCCGGGCAATGTGCAGATGCAGATTTATCGCATTGTGCAGGAAGCGGTGAGCAACATCTGCCGGCATGCCGACGCTACGCAGGTGAAGATGGAAGTACACGCCGAACCTGATTTCCTGCTGACGATCGAGGACAACGGCCGCGCGTTTGATCCAAACGCGAAAAGCGGCGGTCGCGGGTTGGCAAACATGCTGGCGCGTGCGAGTCTGATTGACGCAGAGGTTTCGTGGGATAAGCTTGACGGCGGCAGCAATGTGTTCACATTGAGGAAGTCGCACGACTTTGTTTCAACTTAACACGGCGGCTTCGCCGCATTCCGTGCGGAAAGGCTCTGCCTTTCCGTAAACTCGCTGTTAGTTTCTTTGAGGCTGCGCCTCAAAGGGTGGAGGCGTAGCCTCAGGAATGTACAAAACCGACGGAAAGGCAAAGCCTTTCCGCACGGATGGCGGCAGAGCCGCCAGGTACCGCGTACACGGATCCACAAAGTGTTAGACAACCAAATTTTCAGCTTGAGCCGGGAAGTCCACGACGCACTCGCCGCGAACAAGCCCATCGTTGCGCTGGAGTCAACCGTAATCGCACACGGCTTGCCGCGTCCTCAGAACCTGGAAACCGCTCGCCGCCTCGAGGAAATTGTCAGAGAGGCCGGCGCCCTTCCCGCGACGATCGCGATTCTGGACGGTCTGCTTGCGGTGGGGCTAAGCGGGGATCAAGTGCGTTTCATTGCTGAAGCAGACGACATTAAAAAGATCAGCGTTCGCGATTTGCCGATTGCGGTCGCGCGAAAGTGGAATGGCGCCACTACCGTCGCCTCGACAAGTTGGATTGCGGCCCGCGCGGGAGTGAAAGTATTTGCCACTGGCGGAATTGGCGGCATTCACCGCGGCTCCCTTCCGGATATTTCGGCTGACCTTCCCGTTCTCGCCTCGACACCAATCGTCGTAGTTTGCTCGGGAGCTAAGATCGTTCTCGATCTACCGGCCACGCGCGAGTGGTTGGAAACCAATGGCATCACTGTGGTCGGATACGGTTGCGACGAAATGCCCGCGTTCTATTCCCGCACCAGCGGCTTGGATATCGACCTTCGTTGTGATTCGCCAGACGCAGTCGCCGAAGTTTTCCGGGCTCAACAAGCATTGGG
>JANMVC010000696.1:0-3616 GCA_031392315.1 Pyrinomonadaceae bacterium
GAATTCGAACGCGCCGGCACCCAGGTAGTTTCAGAAGGAAGATTTTTTAGCCAATCAGAAAACGATACCAAGCAGGATGTGTGTGTGATTGGTTCCAAAGTCGCTGACGACTTTTTCCCGTTTGGCTCGCCCGTGGAACAATCGATCAAGGTCGGAGCAGACGAGTTTCGGGTGGTGGGGGTGTTACAGAAGCGTGAGCAGTTTCTTGGAGGCGGCGGCAGTGACGATCAGAACAACGTGATCTATCTTCCCTTCACGATTGCAAAAAAGCTGAAGCCAAACGCAGACGACATTATGATTCTCGCCGTTGCCAAACCGGGAATGATGGATGAAGCCAAAGACCAGGTGCAGGATCTTCTGCGAGTAAGACGGCAAGTGCCCTTTGCCGCGCCCGACAATTTCGGAATGCAGACGGCGGAGAGCATCCTCGATAACTTTCGCTCGATCACCGCCGGCCTGGCGATCGCCATGGTGGTTATTTCCTCAGTGGGCCTGATGGTGGGAGGCATCGGCGTGATGAACATCATGCTGGTCTCAGTTACCGAGCGCACACGAGAGATTGGCGTTCGCAAAGCGATAGGCGCCAAACGCAGCGACATCCTGTGGCAGTTTTTGATCGAGGCGGCCACGCTCACGGGGATAGGCGGGCTCGTAGGTCTTTCCATCGGCTGGCTGCTAACTCTGCTGCTGCGCCTGGTGATGCCGTCTTACGTGCCGCTTTGGGCGCCCATCGGTGGATTTGTCGCCAGCGTCGGCATCGGCCTACTCTTCGGCATCTGGCCCGCCTGGAAAGCAGCGCGGTTGGATCCAATTGAATCGCTCCGATACGAGTAGTTAGTAGTACGCTTTCTGTAACGCAAACTGTTAGTTTGCGTCCGCTTCACGGAACCGAGCGCGGTAGCGCCAACCCTCTACACATCATTTTCAAGACCCCCGGGCTCTTTCGTCTGAGCTCAACGCTGGCTCCGGCGTACCGCGCACGGTTCAGTAGTACCCGACGCAAACTAACAGTTTGCGTTACAGCTACGAAATAAAGCTCGAGAACTACGTGGCGAAAATCATTCCGAATATCAAACCCAAAACAAATAGAGTTATGGTGACGCCCCAGGCCGCACCCGAACT
This sequence comes from Pyrinomonadaceae bacterium, assembly GCA_031392315.1. Classification (GTDB taxonomy): domain Bacteria; phylum Acidobacteriota; class Blastocatellia; order Pyrinomonadales; family Pyrinomonadaceae; genus PSRF01. The sequence continues at coordinate 1,123 of JANMVC010000696.1, forward strand.
AACCTTCTGCCCGGCGTTGGCTAATGCTTTGGCCCTTAACCACAAACCGTAAAACGACAGCACCCCAATCGAAGCCGCCAGCACAAACAGGGCCGGATGTTCTCCCGGCGAGAACAGTATTCCCAGGTTGTCCTGCACCAGACTCTCGCTGCCGAGAATGGGATGGACGTCTTCCGGTGCCTTGATGAAGAGGATCACCAAACTCAACAGCTTGGAGATTACGACCACCGGCAGATACGAATAGATCACGGCTGCGAGTACCTGCCAAAAATTGATTCGCCCGCCGAAGACCAGCACGCCCAACATACAAAGTGTAGCCACGAAGCAGGTAAAAACGAAAAAGCCCACAAAGCTTTTGGCGAATGTCTGGACCCTCTGGACCGGCTGCTTCGCTTCCTGCAAGGCGCTAACTTTTTGCGCTTCCATCGCCTCGGGAGGTGGCTTGATTGGGCTGGCTTCTAATTTCTCCATCGTGAAGTCGACAATTCTTTCCGGCGTGAGGCGCTGCATGAAGGCTGTCGAATAAATGCCGTTGACTACGACGATCACCAGAAAAGCCGCCAGCCAATATGGGTGCGACCGTAAGTTTTTAAAGACGCGGGTTGGCTCGTAGAAAACTCCCAGCACTTTCTGAACTCCGGACATCGGCGGTTCACTGTCGGTGCGGACCTCAGGCAGCCGGATAAAGCTCAAGGCAAAAAGGAGAATCCCCCAGAAGGCGAAGGCGAGCCCCGTCATGACGCCGCCGGGCAGAAACTTGGCGATTCCCGCAGCCAGGAGAAGAATCCCGAGCACAAAAAGTCCGATCGCGACTGGTCGTAACCTGGTTGGCCGGTCAGCTTGGGTGACCTCAGATTCCTTGGGCGGGTCGGGTTGCGGGTTAAATCGGGGAACGAGTTCAGATTCCTGATCACTCATGATGCTTATCCTCCTGTGAAATGAGGACGGGGAGAAAAGCTTCCGTCCAAGTACAAGGAAACCAGGCTGCTTCGATCGGCACTGCCGCTTCTTGAATGTCTCATTCACGCCGCACTTCAGTGCGGTGTTTAGGCGAACAACTTTCATGATAACCGTTTCAACGGTTTCACATGTAAACCGTTGAAACGGTTGCTGAGCTGGATCCTCTTCGATCACCTGGCTGAAGCCAGGTGTTAATGAGATTCGTCGATGAATTCAAACTGTCATTTACGAGAAGTGATACGCACATTGCTAGCGTCGAGTTTCAACAGTTCGAGTCACTCTGCAGGCGGCGCCTCCGCTCAACCCGGCACGCAAATGCAGGCGGCGCCTCCGCCCAACCCGGCACGCGAATGCAGGCGGCAGTGTGTCCCGGCAAAACTTCGCGCAGCTCCGGGTCGATTTGCGCACACTCGTCAATTGCTATCGGGCAGCGCGTGCGAAAGCGACAACCTGACGGCGGATTAATCGGCGTCGGCACGTCGCCCTGCAAGACGATGCGCTCGCGTTTCTGTTTTGGATCGGGAACTGGAATCGCGGACAGCAGCGCTTTCGTATACGGATGCAACGGCTGGGCGTAAAGGTCGGCTGAGGTGGCCACTTCGACGATGCGGCCCAGATACATCACCGCCACCCGCGTCGAGATATGTTCGACTACCGCGAGCCCATGCGAAATAAAAAGATAGGCGAGGCCAAACTCCTCCTGTAGCTCCTGCAAAAGATTCACAACCTGCGCCTGCACCGAAACGTCCAGCGCCGACACTGGCTCGTCAGCCACTATCAGCTTTGGATTAAGCGCGAGCGTACGCGCCACGCCGATGCGTTGCCGCTGTCCACCGGAGAATTCGTGACTGTAACGATTGCGATAATTGGGATCGAGGCCCACGCGTTTCAGGAGTTCAGCTACGCGATCGCGCCGCTCGCTTTTCGTGCCGATGTTATGAATGACGAGCGGCTCGCCGACGATGTCGCCAACTTTCATGCGTGGATTCAGCGAGGCATAAGGATCCTGAAAGACGATCTGCATCTCGCGGCGCAGCGCGCGCAGTTCAGATTTGCCCAACGACAAAACATCGCGACCTTCGAATTCAATTTCTCCTGCTGTAGGTTCGATCAATCGCAGCAGGCAACGGCCCACGGTCGACTTGCCGCAGCCAGATTCGCCCACGAGCCCGAGCGTCTCGCGCGCGAAGATTTCAAACGAGACGCCGTCAACCGCGCGCACTACGTCGTCACTGCCTTCGACCGCGAAATGCTTGACCAGCCCGCGGACATTCACCAGTTGTTGATTGTTACCGGTCATAATTGGAAAAGCACAGATTACGCAGATTTCACAGATTTTCGGTAAACCCGCAGAGAGGCATCCTGCTCTCCCAGTCTTAATCTGTCTTAATCGGTGGAATCTGCGTAATCTGCGGATACGTTTTGATGATCCGCCGCCACCGCCGCCGCCAAATCAAAAAGAACGCAACGAACTTTCACATCGCCCTCCAACTCATAAAGCGGAATCTCTTCTGATGTGCAGCGCGGCAGGCGA
>JANMVC010000104.1:0-1623 GCA_031392315.1 Pyrinomonadaceae bacterium
TGCCTTCGCGTGGTTTCTGGTGCCGCTGCTCTTCTTTAGTTTTTCAACTTCAAAACTTCCTGGCTACATACTTCCCGTGTTGCCGGCGCTGGCACTGGTTGCGGGTCATCGGTTAACTCAGCTCAGTTTCACATCGGACGACGGCAAATGGGCCATCAGGCTAACTTCAGGACTTTGCCTTTTGCTGGCTGTGGCTGCTCCCGTCTATGCCTGGCGAATTGGATGGCCGTCCGTCGCGAGCGCGGCAATGATTGCGTTGCTGCTGGGTGTGTCAGGAGCTTTCGCAATGATTGCTGTCCGCCATCGTGGGACGGCGGCGTTGCTTATTGCAGGTGCGACGCTGGGCGTGATTGTGGTCGCGCTTAATTGCCTCGTGCGTCAAGCAGTGGAGCCACAAACGGCCAAGCTTCTGCTCCAACTCGCGGACCAGCGCGGCTATTCGCAAACTAGAATTTACGGATTGCAGCGCGACGATCGCACGCCGGAGTTCTATGCCGGGGGCCGAGTGGCGTATGGACCGGATCTGGAGCCCGTCATGTTCGAAGATGTGGCCACGGTGGCTGCTGAAAGCCTGGTCCGCAAGCAAACGCTGCTGGTTTTTGTGCACATGAATGACGTTCGCTACCTGACTGGCATGAAGTCAGCGCAGATCGACGTAATCGGAAATAATGGCAGGCTGGCGTTGGTTGCGGTGACCGCGCGGTAGCACAAACATCTGTCAGAACCGCCTGCGGTAGCGGGCGGGCCCACATCAGTGCTACGTCAGCGCAGGTGCCGAGCGAAGAAATCTATCACTGGCCGATCATAAGCTTCGCCTTGTTCGCCGGTAGCAGAGGCCAACGTGAAACCAGTCAGCGGCAGGTCGGTCTTAACTTCGAGGTTCGAAGCGTTAGGAAAACACCCCACCAACGAAATAGTCGAATCGCGCAGATATCCATCGTCAGCGCCAGCCAGCAGCAGCACTCGCTGGGTCTTGAGCGGCGCAGCCAGTTCGCAGGAGATCCTGTTGGTAAACTTTCCGAAAAAATACGCGCGGGTTGCGGCCCGAACCACGGATAAGATGCTTGGCTTATTGACGCCAAAGTCAGCGCTCACCGTTGCATTAACCAACTCATCCGCATTGCGCGGTACTGAATCAAGCGCCAATACCTGAATGCCGGCATCCTGGCTGGCAGCTCGCAACGCAGCGTAAGCGCCCAACTCAACGCCGTAGACGCCCAGACGATCGGCAACCAGCTTGTTCTGGTTCGCAGTCTTTAAGTTTTTGAGGAAATCAAGAGCGGCGAGTAGATCGCCTTCTTCGCTACTGCCAAACGAGGTCGATCCCACGGGCGGGTCCATACCATGGCCGCGCAGATCCGGCCAAAGAATCGTAAAGTTTGAGGTTTCGTTTAGTTTGATACCAAGGTTAAAGAGCCAGGAGCGGTCACCGCCGTAGCGATGCAGGAAAACGACAGCGGGCGCTCCTTCAACGCCGCGCAATAACCATCCTCGCGCCGTCGTGCCATCCCGATTCGTCCAGGTCTCGTCGGTTACCTTGAGAGCCGTTCCGCTAATGTTGGCAAACGATTGAGGTGTGACGAGGTAAGCCTGACGCGGCGGACTCGTGATTCCAAAAACAAT
>JANMVC010000116.1:0-2631 GCA_031392315.1 Pyrinomonadaceae bacterium
CTCTCGGGCGCGATGCTGATCCTGGCGCCGGTGAGTTGGTTCTATTTTGGACAGTTGGTGAGCACCCGCCTCATTCGCATCGTGCTGCAACTCATAGTCGGCCTCGGGTTAGTCGCTTCGCTCTATGGCGTCTACCAGTTGATTTACGGCTACCCGGAGTTTGAGCGCTACTGGCTCGAAAATGTTGAGTTCTACGTTTCGATTGGCGTGGGCCATGTGAAGCGCCCGCTCGCCACGTTTACCAGCGCGGAGGAGTGGGGCCGCTACATCGCGATGGGTTCGCTGATCGCGCTTGGGTTTGCCATCGGCGCCCGGCAGTGGCTAGCTCGCGGCGGCTGGTTCCTCTGCACCGCCGGACTTTCTACCGTGCTTTTGTTTACGGGCCAACGCACCGCCATTTTTGGTTTGCTGCTGGGCTTTGCGACGCTGATCGTCCTGGGCGCACGCAACCTTCGCGGCGCCGCGCTCCGAGTCGTCATGCTCCTCGTGCCTTTTCTGTTGGTGGCAGTGCTGGCCAAGCCGCCTTCTGAAGACGAGATGTGGAGCAAGGAAGAGACGGAGACGGTGGGCACGCTGCTGTCGCACACGCAACGCGGCACCTTGCAACCAACTGGCGAAGATAGTTTGTACGTGCGCTTTGAAATCTGGAAGGACTTGATTACTAACGTTATTCCATACCGGCCGTTGGGCTCGGGACTGGGAGCGGGTTCGCTCAGCTCTTTGAAGTTCACCAGCGGCGCGGAAGAGACAGCTATCGACAATTTCGTGCTCGTCTTGGCAGTGGCTTGCGGTATTCCCGGCGCGCTTTTGTTTCTGTGGATCATCGGGCGGGCGGCAGTCTTCGCTTTTCGGCAAGCGGGTCGCGCCAGAGATGCTCTGCCGGCGACGGCGGAGGCCACAGTAGCTCGCATCGTCGCGGCTCTGATGCCGATCTTCATTCTCAACAACATATTTGGATTGACGTTTTCACTCTACGCGGTGGCGCCGATCGGTTGGTTGCTGATCGGCTGGATCAGCGCGCAGGAAGGCAAAGCGAGAATGCCCGTTGCGGAGGAAGATGGCCGTTCGGAGTTTATTCTTTAAGGGCGTTGGATTCCGGGGTTCAAATCTGAACCACTTGAGCGAAGCATCGTGAAAATTCTCTTCTACAATCATACGAATCAAGTGAGTGGCGCCGAGCAGGTCTTGCTGCTCTTGCTCGCGAAGCTTCGTCGCGATCAATTTGAAACCGTGCTACTGAGTCCTGGCGAGGGCAAGCTACAGAGCAGTGCCCGCGCGGTTGGTGTGCGTTGCGAAACGGTGGACCCCCTGCTTGCTCGATTTACCTGGAAACCGCGAGTCCTGCTGCGTTACCTGGCGTCTTTTGTTTCGGTTGTGCGGCAAGTGCGCGCGCGCGTGAAGGATTCAAGCCCGGAACTCATCCACGCCAACAGCATTCGCGCAGGATTAGTAATCTCGACTGCAACCATTGGACTGCAGATTCCCATCGTCTGGCACATTCACGACCTCTTGCCGAAGCACCCGCTCAGCACAGTGATTCGCCTCTTTGTGTTGTTGCGGCCCCCAGTCCGGATTGTAGCTGTCTCGCAAGCGTCGGCTGACAGCCTCAGCGGCGATTTGCTGCGCCGGTTCACGAGCCGCATTGCGATCACAGTGATTCATAACGCTGTGCCTTCACTCTCTGACGCTCCGCAAACAAGAAGCAACGCGCTGCGCAAGGAAATTCGCGTCCGGGCCGCCGATCCATTGATTGGAATTGTCGGCAACCTGACCCCCGGCAAGGGCCAACTCGAGCTGATTCATGCGTTCCAGGATGTGCTTAAGCGAATTCCCAACGCCGCGCTACTGGTTATTGGTTCCGACATTTTTAACAGTGCAGAGGGCTATCGCGCGCGTCTGTTGGCGGCGGCAAGATCGCTAGGGATTCTTGACCGGGTGAAATTCATGGGTCAACAAGACGACGTGCCCGCGATTATGCGTTCGCTCGATCTGCTCGTGCTCAACTCGAAATCTGAAGCGTGCCCGCTGGTCGTGCTCGAGGGATTGGCTTCCGGCGTGCCGGTGGTTTCAACTGATGTGGGCGGCGTTCCTGAACTGATCACGCATGGTGAAACGGGATGGCTGGTGCCGGCGGGTGACCAGCAGGAGCTGGCGAATGCGATTGTGTCGCTGATTCAGCAACCGCGGTTGCGCGCTACTTTGGCGGAGAACGGCCGGCAGCATGTGGAGTCAAACTTCACGGTGGAAAAGTTCATGGCGCAGTGGGCAGCGGTTTACACCGAGCCGGATGCGCGAGTAACGCAAACTGTTAGTTTGCGTCAATCTAGATTCCGGGACGAGCCGCAAACTAACAGTTTGCCTAACGGCCCCGCTCCGCTACCCGCCTGGCCCAACGTTGCCGTCTTCCACGACAACTTCGCCCAGATGGGCGGTGCGGAAAAGGTGGCAGAGGAGATTTACGGCCTGCTGCCGGGCGCCACTCTTCATAGCACGGTGGCGCTGCCGGAAATACTTTCCGAAGGCTTACGCCGCGCGAAGATCAAAACGTCCTGGATGCAATTGCTCCCCGGTCTCAAGCGGCACTTCCGTCATTACTTTCTTTTCTATCCATTCGCGGTCGAGTCAGTTGAC
>JANMVC010000134.1:0-3262 GCA_031392315.1 Pyrinomonadaceae bacterium
GGCGACGCTTATGGAACTTACGCGTGGGCTGTCTACGTCGCCGAGATTAGTTACGACCCGTTGACGTTTGAAGTGCACGTTGACGATTTTGTAGCCCTCCAGGAAGTGGGCAAGGTAATTAACCCGGTGATGGCGGTGGGACAGATTGAAGGCGGCGTGGCCCAGGCAATTGGCTTTACGCTTTTCGAGAAAGTCGTCTGGAAAGACGGCCGCATGATCAATAACCAGATGACCAACTACATCATGCCCACGCCGGCTGACATTCCGCCAATTCGCGTTTACTTTGAAGAGAATCCGTATGCGTATGGACCCGCAGGCGCGAAGGGAATTGGGGAGCTACCGATGGACGGCGCGGCGCCGGCGATTCTGAATGCGATAGAACATGCCACTGGCGTGAGCTTCAATCACGTGCCGCTGATGCCGGAGATGTTGATGGAGAAATTCTGACGGCTGGGAGCGCAGACATTCTGTCTGCCGTTTCTCGCTGGAGACAAGTTCGCGCTTCGCGCGCATTGCAGACAGGATATCTGCGCTCCCAGCTTTGCAAGCTTCGTTACACGAGCCTAATGGAAACGATTGATACAAAGATGAAGGCCAGCTGCTCCGTCAACGGCGAGCCGCGAACGCTCGACGCTTTTCCGATGGAGCGTCTGCTCGACGTGCTGCGCGAGCAGTTGCATCTCACGGGCACGAAGGAAGGTTGCGGCGAGGGCGAGTGTGGCGCCTGCAGTGTCATGCTGAATGGCGTGATCGTTAATAGTTGTCTGGTGCCGGTGGCCCAGGTTGAAGGCGCAACGATTAAGACGATTGAAGGCGTGGCCAACGGCGAACAGTTGCACGCGGTGCAGCAGGCGTTTATTGACTGCGGCGGCGCGCAGTGTGGCATTTGCACGCCCGGCATGGTGATGGCTGCCGTGGATTTGCTCGAACGTAATCCGACTCCGAGTGAAGCTGAGATTCGCACTGGCTTGGCGGGGAACCTCTGTCGCTGCACGGGCTACATGAAGATTTTTGAATCAGTGGTGCGTGCTTGTCAGAAGGCATCCTAAATGTTTGACCTCTATTCCGAATTCAGAAAACTGATCGCAGAGCTCGATCAACACAAAATTGAATATGCCGTGTGCGGTGGCCTCGCCATGGCTGTTTATGATCATGCTCGAGCAACCGTTGACATTGATATACTAATACTTTCCCAATCACTCGATCTTGTTCTTCCGATGGCGAAGGAACTTGGGTATGACATTCGCGGCTTGGATATGACCTTTTCTGATGGCGCGATCGAGATCCGCAGGGTGTCAAAGATTGATCGCGGTAGTGGGCAAGTGCTTTCGTTGGATCTGCTTCTGGTAACCCAGGCGGTTCAGGAAGTGTGGAATTCGCGAGTTGTAGCTGATTGGGAGGGCGGAATACTTTCCGTAGTTTCACGCGTAGGCCTCATTGTGTTAAAGAGTCTACGATCGAGCCCTCAGGATAAAGTTGATATTGCGGCATTAGAGGAGGATCTAAACGATGCGACAGGTTGATATGTCACGCGAGGCGGTTACTGCTCGCCTGAAACTTGCTTCGCAGCTGCGCCGACTTTGTCTATCGTTGGGGACAGCAAAGATAAGAGCCCAACCCCTCAGTAAAGACTCAAACGCTAAAGACATTAAATCGAGTGCCGAATCTCACGAGCATCGCGCGAGATGAGAGCCTATGTCCCAAGTTATGCATTGGTTTCGCCCTCGCGTCTGAGCGAGGCGCTCGACGTCCTCGCGAGTGAGCCCGGCGTTTGGCAGCCGTTTGCCGGCGGCACTGATCTGATGGTTCTGCTTGAGTCAGCCAAACTGCCGCACAAGAACTACCTCAACATCTGGAATCTCGACGAGCTGCGCGGTATTGAAGTAACGGATACGCACATCACGATTGGCGCGCTCACGACCTACACGGAAATTCAGTCGCACCCAATTCTGCGCGAGGAGTTTCCCATGCTCTGCCAGGCGGCCAGCGAAACCGGCGGACTCGCAATTCAGAATCGCGGCACGCTCGGCGGCAACATCGTCAATGCCTCGCCCGCCGCTGACTCACCGCCAGCCCTGCTCGCCTACGATGCTGAACTGGAGTTGATTTCGACGACGGGCGCTCGCCGGGTGGCGTATCAGGGGTTTCACACTGGCTACAAGCAGATGGCGATCCGGCCTGCCGAACTCCTGGCTCAAATTCGTCTCCCGCGCGTCGCAAAAGGCTTGCGTCACTACTATCGCAAGGTGGGCACGCGCAAGGCGCAGGCAATTTCAAAGACCTGCTTCGCGGCAACGGCGCGGCTCGGGAATGAAACTGTAGAGGACGTGCGAATCGCTGTAGGCAGTGTGGCTCCAATCCCGCTGCGCTGCCTGCAAACGGAGGCAATCGTGCGCGGCTCCAAAATTGGTGCGGACGTGCTTCAAAAAGCGAAAGGGGTGTTTGCCGCGGAGATTTCGCCCATTGATGATATTCGCTCGACGAAGAACTACCGCCTCCGGGTAAGTGTAAACTTGCTTGAAGATTTCTGGCGGCAGCTTCCATAATCCGAAGCTCGTGCAACGCGCAAGCTGACTGTTCACTCTGAATTCATGAACCTAAAGCCACCCTGCCAAATACTTGCTGCCGGGCTGTTCCTGTTTTTCCTGTTGAGCGCAAGCAGCGCGGGGGCACAGTGTCCCGGTGAGACTAGCCCTGCGGGCGACGCTCCTTTGCGGATGCTCGTGCTGGGCGATTCGATCATGTGGGGCCAGGGACTGAAGCAGGAGCGCAAATTCTGGTGGCGCGTCAAGTGCTGGCTGGAGGAAAAAACCGGGCGCGAGGTCATTGAAAAAGTAGTGGCCCACTCCGGCGCGCACCTGGACAACTCATACACGGGGCCGCCCAGGTTTAGCTCGAACGACGGCGAGGTGAACCTTCCGTTCCCGACCGTTAACCAGCAACTCGATCAGGCGCTTTCCTATTTTGGAAACGATCGCTTGAAGGTGGATTTGGTGCTGGTTGACGGTTGCATTAACGACGTTGATGTAGCCAACCTGCTGGATGCAACCGCGGCTCCTGAATCGTTACGTCAACGCATCGTCGGGCCATGTCTCAATGGGATGCACGCGCTGTTGCGACGCATCGCGAGCAGCATGCCTAACGCCCAGGTGCTGGTCACCGGTTACTACCGAATAGTTTCCACGGAGACCGACGACAATGTATTTCTCCGCCAACTGGTTAAGAAAATAAACAGCGGCAAGCCCGAGGCGCGGCGCATGAC
>JANMVC010000026.1:0-5543 GCA_031392315.1 Pyrinomonadaceae bacterium
TCCTCGCGCGTCAGCGTCACCTTCACCGGTCGCCCCGTCAGCATCGATAACTTGCAAACGACGACTTCGTGATTGAAAGGATCGCTCTTGCCGCCAAAGCCGCCGCCGTTGGGCGTGGCGATGACGCGAATGTGGCTGGCGGGCAACTCCAAAACTTTAGCGAGCGCACGATGGACGTAATGCGGTGTCTGCGTCGAACTCCAAAGCGTCAGCTTGTTGTCCGGATCGAAGTTGCCGACAGCGGCGTGTTGTTCCATCGGCAAGTGCGTGTTGCCTTCGTAGAAAAAGGTGTCTTCGCGCACGAGGTCAGCGACGGCGAATCCGTCTTCGACGTTGCCGAATTCGAGCGAGACCTTTTTGTGAACATTGCCTGCGTCGCCATAATCGTGAATGAGCGGATCATCGATGAGTATGGCTTCTTCAATCGATGAAATGGTGTTGAGCGGTTCATACTCCACTTCGATCAGGTTCATCGCATCGAAGGCGACGTCCTCATCAATCGCGGCAACTGCCGCGACTGGATCGCCGATGAAGCGTACCTTGTCGATGCAAAGCGCATGTTCGTCCTGACTCACAGGCAGAATGCCGTAGGAAAGCGGTAGGTCTTTGCCGGTAATGATGGAAACCACGCCGGGCACCGCGAGCGCCTTCGAGATGTCGATGTTCTTGATTAGTGCGTGTGGCAGGTGGCTGCGAAGAATCTTGCAGAAGAGCATGCGCGGCAACACGATGTCGTCGGCAAACTTGGTTTGGCCGGTACACTTCGCCCGCGCATCGACCTTGCGAAAAGGCTTGCCGACAACTGCAAGTGGTTTGTTTTTCTCATTCATCTGAGATCCAAAATCGCGACCTGTGGGTTTAACGAATTACCTCGATTTTCACTCCAATATGCAGTTTCGACCATGTGCGATCGGCCGTAATCGCAGCGTCGTTACGAACCAGAGCCAACGCCAGGCAACTCCGATCACCGAGCGATAGCCCCAGCACTTTTGTTTTGGGCCGCAACGACGCTGCAATCTGTGCGAGTCCCGCGTCGAAATCCACTACTTGAAGACTCAACAGTTCGATCGCCTCGCGAGCATCGGTATCGGACATGCCGCCGTCGATTAGTTTGCCCAAGGCTTCGCAATAGTTAACTGCGCTGATAACTGAATCGGCCATGGCGGATGCCACGCGATCTTTGCCCCTTTCCTGGTTTAGCAGAGCTAGTAACGCTGACGCATCAAGCACGTACTTACTCACGCTTTGCCTCCAAACGACGTTCCCTAAGAAGTTCATCCACCAGGGATCGGCCGCGCTTGACGTGTTTCTTGACCATAGCCTGCGCCCGCCTTACCGCTTCAGCCTGGCTGAGGATTCGAAGTTCGCCATCAACCAGGCGCAAGAGCACTTCGTCCCCCGTCTTTAATCCGAGAGCTTTCCGATGTCTCGCGGGGATCACCAGCCTTCCCCCAGGCGTTATCTTGCCGACTGTTGCCTTCATTTCGGTCTACCTCCACCCGAGGGCAGATTAGCTCAAATTAAGAAAAGTGGCAAAGTATGCCGGTGTTGCCATCTTTGACAAAACGTGCCACGGGCAGTGGTGTGTTGTTCGGAGCAAGAATGCGCAAAACGCTACTCCAGTCCGTAGACACTCTCACGTGGTAACTCAGCCTCTTCACCGCGCATGCGAGCCGCAGCTAGTTCGACAGCTTCGTAAATCTTGATGTACCCGGTGCAGCGACAGAGGTTTCCTGACAACGCTTCTTTGATTACGTCACGCGACGGATTCGGATGCTTCTTCAGGAGTTCTTCGGCGACGAGCAAAAAACCTGGCGTGCAATAGCCACACTGCGCCGCACCCGTGTCGGCAAACGTTTCCTGCAACGGATGAAGCTGCACACCGTCAGCCATTCCCTCGATCGTCTTTACTTCTTGTCCCTCTGCGTCGAGACCCAACATCAAGCACGACAAAATCGCACGGCCGTTAACCAGCACGGTGCACGTGCCACACTCGCCCAGCTCGCACCCATGCTTGGTTCCCATCAAACCAAGATCTTCACGCAGAACTTCCAACAAGGTCTTGTGCGGCGCGAACGCAACTTCCGCCGCTTCGCCATTTAGTGCGAACTGAATATGAGACTTCTGTTTTGTTGTATCCATCTCGCTATTCACCGCGCAAACAGTCTCTTCACTTCATCGTGAGAAAGAATGCGGCCGTCTTCCGCGGCTTTGATCCCTTCTTCAATCTTTCGCCTAACGCGCAAACAGTAGACGATGTCTTGCCAAGTCACTACAGCGGGCAAGCGGGAAATCGAATCAATAGCTTGTTCTTTCGCAGTCTTCATTGAGAAAACCCGCGTAGCGGGTGTCAGCATAAAGCCTGGGGTGGAGCGAAGCGAAACCCCAGGATGACGAAAGTCCAAAGGATCGAGCGCGCGAAGCGTGCGATAGCCCACCAACCGCGATTTCATTCAAGCGCTGTCGCCCACTTCGCGGGCTCTTTCTCTAGCTTCCAACGATCCTGGGGTTCCGCTTTCGCTCCACCCCAGGCTTTATGCTGTCGCCGCGCTTCGCGGGCTAGCGCATACACTCACCCCTCGTTGTTTCAGGTTTCGCTACTCTTCGCTGAAATAATCGGAATCGATTCGCTTCACAACATAAGTATCTTCTGTTGTGACACCCACGCCGTGTTCTATCATCATTTTGCTCAGCGATTCACCATCGATTAGGACGATCTTTTTCCCGATCTTGGAGACATAGTCTTTGGCATCTGCCGAGAAATGAGAAGTTGTGATAAAGACACCCTTGTGGGCGCGATGTCCCTCTAAGCTCCCAACGAAAGCTTGAATTTCAGGCCTCCCGACTGTTGCCGCCCACCGCTTGGCCTGAATATAGATGACATCTAACCCCAGTTTGTCTTCCTTTATGATTCCGTCAATGCCTTCGTCACCAACTCGACCGATCGCGCTTCCAGCATCCTGGCGTGAACCACCGTAACCCATCGCTAAGAGCAACTCGACAACGAGCTGTTCAAAAAAGGCCGGCGGCGATTTCCGTATACTCTCTAATATTTCTTCTGCAAGCGATTTTTGCAGGGTCAAGTGGGCCCTTTCCAGAATCTCTTTCGGAGTTTGCGTTGAATGCTCCGACTCGAGTTCCGGGACCTCACTACTCACTAGCCTCTTTGGTTTGCGAAACTCAAGATGTCCCTCAAACTGATCCAAGAAGTGAACGTCGATTTTGAGCGGAGGTGAACTCAATACTGATTTTCCTTGGGGCGTGATGGTGTAAACACCGCTCCCTAGACTTTCGATGAGCCCGGCTTTTTTAAGATGAGTTCGAGCCCAGCCAACACGATTGTCAAACCGGGACTGTATGCCCGAGGGTAGTCGTTCAGCCCGTTCTTCGGGAGTTAGCTTGAAATGGTCCCGAAGCACTGAATACATTTCAGTTGTGCTTATTTTTGCCTCATCTAAGAACATGCTCAAAAGAGGCAACATGATTGTTTGGAAATCTGGGATGGCCATGTGCTCTCCGTGAGGATTCCTTTACGCCTTCGCAACGCCCGCATCTTTCTTCGTCTTGTTCAGCATCGTGTTGTCGATTAGTCGCGTCTTGCCGACGTATGCGGCCACGGCAATCAGGATTGGGCGCTCGTCGAGCCTGTCGAGTTTATCGAGCGTTTCCGCATCCACCACGCTGACGTAATCCAGACGCACCCGCGGTTCGCTCTCAATCGTCTTCCGCACGATATCGGCTAACTTGCCGGCGTGATGCTCGCCTTTCTTGTAAGCTTCCTTGGCTTGCTTGAGCGCGCGATGAATTACTGAGGCCGACTGCTGTTCTTCGGCGTCGAGGTAAAGGTTGCGCGACGAAATTGCCAGCCCGGAATCTTCGCGCACCGTCGGCAGAACAACAATCTCCGTATCAAAAGCCAGGTCACGCACCATCCGCTTGATGATCACGGCTTGCTGTGCATCTTTCTGGCCGAAGAAAGCAAAGTCGGGACGGATGGTATTGAAGAGAATTGAAACTACCGTGGCGACGCCGCGAAAGTGACCCGGCCTCGTTTCGCCCTCTAATAGTTTTGACAGTCCGCCCACGTTTACATAGGTCGAAAAATCTTTGGGATAAATCTCTTCTAAAGGCGGCGCGAAAATGTAATCGACGCTGTAGTCGGTGAGCAGTGCAGTGTCTTTAGTAAGATCGCGCGGATAGTGTTCAAAATCCTCGCTGGGACCAAATTGAGTAGGGTTCACAAAAACTGAAACCACGACGACGTCGCACATGCGCCGCGCTTCGCGCACCAGGCTGAGATGGCCTTCGTGTAACGCGCCCATCGTCGGCACCAGCCCGATGCTGCGGTCCTGATCGCGGCGAACTTTGCGCGCGACGGAACTCATACGCTGACGGCGATTAATGATCTCCATAAATTGTGAATGGTGAATAGTAAATCGTGAATAGTAAAATCAGGTGTTACAAAACGAAATTGCTATCGAAGCTCAAGGTGAAAAGGACGTAGGGGTGTTTCCATTTACGATTCACGATTTACGATTAACGTCCTTTTCCAGGTTTAGTTCCTCCGCGGCCTCGGCCGGCAGCGCATACGATTCTGCGTCTGAAGGATAGGTTCCCGCCCGAACGTCATCGGCATAACGGGTGACTGCTTCAGTCATCACCTCAGCCAGGTTGGCGTAGGGCCGAACGAAGCGTGCGAGCTTGCCAAACGACAATCCGAGCATGTCGTGTAACACCAAGACCTGGATGTCACACCCAGCACCCGCGCCGATTCCGATCGTGGGGATGCTGACAGTTTCAGTAATCAATTGCGCAAGTTCGCGCGGAACAACTTCCAACACAATCGCGAAAGCACCGGCGTCTTCCAACGCCCGGGCATCGTCGACCAGTTGACGTGCGGCCGCTGCGGTCTTGCCCTGCACTCGGTAAGCGCCGAGCTTGTTGATAGATTGCGGCGTCAAGCCTATGTGGCCCATCACGGCGATCTCTTCATCAACGAGCCGCTTCACCAGTTGCACGCGTTTGTGGCCGCCTTCCAGTTTCACAGCCTCAGCGCCGCCCTCTTTGACCAGACGCAAAGCATTTCTCACCGCATCGTCCGCGCCGGTGTGAAACGATCCATAGGGCATGTCTGCTACCAGCAACGCGCGTTGGACGGCGCGCCGCACTGCCTTCAGGTGAATCAGAATCTCATCGAGCGTTACCGGCACGGTGTTGCCATAGCCCAACACGACATTTCCGAGGCTGTCGCCGACGAGAATGATGTCAATGCCGGCCTCGTCAACAATGCGTGCGGTTGGATAATCGTAGGCCGTCAGGCAAACCAAACGCTCGCCGCGCTGTTTGCTGACCTTCAGCGACGGGGCGTTAACTTTTTCGGGGCGTTCAGGCTTGAGATACGGCATATTTCAACTCGCGGGCCACGCGCGGGCGGGCCAATTCAGCTGCCAGTTATTGGCCAAATTCGGAATTTGTAAGGCGTGTTTGCAAGTGGGGGAATTATAACGGCAAAACAGAAAAAAGGGGAAAAACGACGGGCAGGG
>JANMVC010000245.1:0-8245 GCA_031392315.1 Pyrinomonadaceae bacterium
GGACAGGCGAAAGTACCACGCGCCGCTGTTGGCGCGCCAGCGGTCGATGACCGCGGCGATGCAGGCGCTCAACATGAGCACGACGACGCCTGTCGCATAGGCGTCTCCTTGCGCCGCCACCGATGCATTGAATAGCAGCGTTACGACAAGACTGATGAAGGTGAACAAGACGACGAGCGGCCTGAGCGAACGCGCCCACTGCGGCGCCATGCCGTAACGCGGTAGATAGCGCGGCACAATGTTCAGCAGCCCAGCCATGGCGGACGCGCCGGCAAACCAAAGAATTGCAATCGTGCTGAGATCGTAGGCGGTGCCGAAGATGTCGCCAAAGAAATGATGGGCCAGGTAGGCGATGGCGCGCCCGTTGGCCTCGCCACCCTCCTGAAATTCCGCCGCTGGAATTAGAGTCGCCGTCACGAGACTGCTGGTGATCAGCAAGACGCTCATAATCAGCGCCGCAGTGCGCAGGAGTTTGCGAGTGTTTCGGATTCGCCCTTCGAGTAGTTTCTGAGTGTTGGGTTCTGGCGGACGTCCGGTTGTCGTTTCATGGATACTTTGCCAGTCGTCGGTGCTCAGATCCGACTCGCCGCGAACCAGCGGCATTACCGCCACTCCAGTTTCAAATCCCGAGAGTCCCAATGCCAGCTTAGGGAAGAGCATCAGCGACACGCCCACAATCAGCCAGGCGCTGCCATTAACGCGCGGGTGTTGAAACAGCGCCTGGCGCCATCCAGTGAAATAAGCTGGATGCGTGGCCAACTCAAACAGGCCATAGCCGACGACCACGACGTTTAGCAGCAGATAAAGACCAACCAGCGCCACCGCAATGCCGATCGCTTCCTTGAAGCCGCGAAGAAATATGCCGCCGAGCAAACCGACGAGCACCAGGGTGACGGCTGTCTGGTGCTTGAGAATCTCGGGAGTAAAAGGATTTTCGAGAATGTGCGCCGTGGCGTCAGCTGCTGACAGAGTAATGGTGATCACAAAATCTGTCGCGACGAATCCCAGGAGCACGAGGACAAAGAGCTTGCCCTTCCAACGCGAAAGCAGGTGCTCCAGCATCGAGATCGAGCCTTCACCGTGTGGACTTTCCGCGGCGACGCGACGGTAGATTGGTAATGCACCGAACAGCGTGAGCAGGACGAGAATCAGGGTTGCAATTGGCGAGAGGGCGCCGGCGGCCAGGAACGCGATGCCGGGTTGATAACCAAGCGTCGAAAAATAATCGACGCCAGTCAAACACATCACTTTCCACCAGGGATGTTGTTTATGAACAGCGGAATCAGAAGTGCCAGGGGCCTCGCGTGAGCCGGTTTCCTTTGCGCCCCTGAATAACCAGAGCTTGAACTTTCGCCTTGTTCTTTCGGAAAGGACCATCTAATTTGCCCGCTCGCGCCGGCTACTCGTGCCTGACCTTTGTCCTGTGCTTTAGTCGTCGAATTCTACGCTGATTGAGTCGAACGTCAAGAAAACTGACAGCGCGCGGGCGGCAATTCGTCCTCTAAACAAAAAAGCGGGCGGGGGCCTCCCACAGCCCCCACCCTAAGGCCACGTGTCCTCACCCCCACGCGACCACTTCGTCCACCGGGGAGGCGGACGCAGGCGGATTATGCATCAGACGGAATAAAGTTTCAACCGACTTTTCAGGGTAAGCGATTTATCTTGCGGGGGGCGGAACTAAGGGGCGTGGGATTTCTTACGGCGGCAAATCTGACGGGCGGCCGCCAATTGTTGCGGCGGTTCAACTACGACTTATTGGCGCCATAAGTTGAAACTATACCGCTGCCAATTGCCCCGGAATCGTCAGCCGGCACCGACCCACTCAGGTGTTTCTCGCCCTTGCCGAGGTCAGACACGGCCACAACCACCAAAATGGCCGTGACTCCGAGGGTGGCCAGGATATAAAGCAGGGCCGTCTGCTCCAAATAGATCAGGGTCATCGTGCCGATGGCAAACAGAGCTGACCAGAGCACTGCGAACATTTTCCTGCGCCGTTTTACGTCGCTGAGATTTCTCGTTCTTTTCACTTCTTTTACATACTCCCTAAATGGTTGCAGAAAAACCAAACTGTCGTCGCGGGCCCTTGGCGTCTAGTAGATAACTTTGTTCGCGATGCTGCTCCCGCCGCTGGTGAAAACGCTACCGAGACTGCCGCTGACCGCTCCCAGCAAAGTTGGGCCAAGGCGGCCCGGCGAGAAGTAGCTGGCCTCGCCAACTTCGACAACGTCGTAGGCCTGAAGAAAAAAGTCGGGCCTCTTATTCTTTTTGATTGCGCCGTAGTCCACGCTGATGATTTCCTGGTCCTGAGCGCCGGGTTTCTGACGGTAGACGCGCACATCGCTGCTCTTCGCTTCTTTCCTGACGCCACCGACCATCGCAATAGCCCGGCTCAAGGTTAGCTGGTCACGCAGGAAAATCCCTTGCGGCGCCACAACGCTCCCGATCATATAAACAGGTTCAGCCTCAGTAACAATGATGTAGTCGCCAGGGCGAATTACGGGATTGGCCTTAGGGTTACCGGCTCGCAAGTCAGCAACTTTCACAATCTGCAAAGGCAGATTGGCGCCATCGATAGGAGCAGCGTCGGCTTCCTCGCCCGCCATGGGACACATCACCGGCTCGGTATGCAGGATTTGAATCGTGCCGGAAGCACGTTCCGTAAATCCTCCTGAGGCGGTCATCAACTCATTGAGCCTGACAGTTCGCTTCATGGTGACTTGCGTCGGCTGTCTGACCGCGCCGAATACGGTAGCAGGGAGGCGGCTCTTTCGGTCGGTGATACGGACGCTCACCTGGGCATTCTTGATGTACTTTGAATAGGCTTTCGCAATGTCTCTTTGAACTTCTTTTTCGTTGCGACACTTGGCAGGAATTGGCGCTTCCAGAAATGGCAGCGAGCTGACATTGCCGTCGCTATCGACCTCGACAGTCGCGTTCAAATCCGGTTGCCCAAACACGCGGACGTCCAGCACGTCCCCAGGGCCGAGCAGGTAGTTCTTAATTCCCTGCCCATCCAGCCCAGCGGGGCCCTGATTCTGTGGTGCGGACGAACTTTGCTGCTCTTGGGTGAGAACCACCGTGGGCAACGTCAAACTGGCAACAATTGCGATTAACAACAGATTTCTTTTCATATCAACCTCAAAAAGCCTCTATTCAACCGGATCGAACTTTCAAAGATGTCAGGTTTTCTCCGATAGATGCCCCCACCCCAGCAGGGACGGTCAACTCCTCGAGTCTTTGGCCTGGGAAAGCTTAGACACGGAGCGCTTGGTTTCGCCGGCCCCCTTCTGATCCCGAGCTTTTTTATTGGGACTTCCCAGAGTCCAGGGAACCGCGAAGCCTGTGAAGAGCAAGTTGCAATGATTGCACAAAAGGTGATGGATGCCAACCAGACGAAAGAGCAACGGCGTGGGCTTGTAGCCCTTTCTGATGCGCGAACTACGACACTTCGGACATCGCTGAGAAATCATGATTCCTCCCTTTGGTTCTCGTTCCCCGTTTCGGCAGACGCTTCACTCCGGCCGTTTCTTCGAGTGCCCAAGCGAGTCTGCAAGGCTTCGATCTCGCGACCAATTCGCTCAATTCCAGGCTTCCGGATCTCTTCCTTGACTGTTTCCCGGTTGAGATAAAAAAGGGCGTCCTTGTAGCGTTCAATCGCTCGCCGGTAGTGGCCTTTGAAAGCGGAGCGCTCGGCCAGTTCAACCCAGTGTGCAACCTTTACCGAACCAACAAATTCCTGAATGGCCAGGCTCGATTCCTTAAGCTCCACTTCATCAGGATAAAATTTTAGAGCTGACTCCAGACAATGCCGAGCGCGGTTTGCGGCTTCGATCTTGTCTGACGTGCGGGCGCGTTGTTGAGCATCGTAAGTCAACGAACGCGACGAATCTCTGGCCCAGGTTAACAAATGGTGCTTTTGCAGCGCCTTGACGCGTTCCTGCCCTGCCCTGATCGCAATCCTTTTCTCGGCGGGTAGGTTGTTAGCTCGCAGGGCCTCGTCAGTACTTCCTAGATAGTCCTGGCAAAGATGAAAAACATCGAAATGGGTCTCGGGGTTTGACTCGGCGTCAGCCTCCGATGACTGCTTTTGGATATCGCGCCATGCCGAGGAGAGCAACGATGCCGACTGCGATCTTTTCGATGAACTCTTTCTCTCGCCACTCGCTCGCGCCGTCCGTTCACTACCCTGTTCGAGGAGGTAGCGTGTCCAGGCTCTGCGCATGATAACTTCGCGCGCGGACAACGCAACCAGCAGCACCACACTGGCGGCAAGTCCGGCAGGGATCCAGGGCGCTTCGTCGCCACTTCGTTCGAGCATCCACCAGAGACCGAAAAACAAGGCGATCGCCGCAACAAACGCGCCTACCAGATAGCCAGCGCTGGAAGGCATTCGGCCTCGCGGAGGACGCCGTTGATAAGCTTCGGTCGAGTGGCGCCCGTGGGTCCGCGCGGTCCTCGGGAAAAAATCATTCGCAGAGTTGTTACCCAATTTTTTCTCTCGAAGGTTTGGGTCGTCGAAAAACCCGTTGGGGGAATTTACCTGTCTAATGCAATTGGGACCAGCGCAATAGTCAGCTTTTTACTATTATGCTGTCAAATATATCATTGCCTGCAAAAAGGTTGGAACGCGCACGGCAAAAGGAAACAACATGGACAAAGAATTTGCTAATAAAACACTGCTCATAACCGGATCAACGTCGGGAATCGGCCAGGCCACGGCGCTGCGGTTTGCGCAGGCTGGCGCGAGTGTGGCCGCGGTCGGGAGGGATCGAACTGCGCTTACAGAACTGCACGAGCGCATTGAGGACACTGGAGGAACGTGCCTGACCATTGAAGCCGACCTGGCGAAGGAGGCGGAACTGGGGACAGTTGTCGAACAGGCAGTCAAACGCCTTGGCGGCATCGATGTCTTAGTTAATGCCGCGGGACACATTTCTTCCGGAACGATCGAAACGACTTCGGAAGAAGCTTGGGACCGCATGCTAAATATCAACCTTCGCGCAGTCTTCCTGCTAATGCAAAAAGCCATGCCATCCATTATTGAGCGGCGCGGCGCCATCGTGAATGTCTCCAGTGTGACGGGCTTGCGGGCGTTTCCCGGCGTGCTGGCATATTGCGTCTCAAAGGCAGGGCTGGATCAATTAACGCGTTGCGCTGCACTTGAGTTGGCGAGCAAAGGTGTGCGGGTGAACGCCGTCAATCCTGGCGTAGTCGTCACTGAGATTCACAAACGAGGCGGGATGACGGAGGAACAGTATGCGGCCTTTCTGGAACATTCCCGGAGTACACATCCATTGGGACGAGTGGGTGAAGCCGGCGAAATAGCGGAGTTGATTTTCTTCCTCGCTTCCGAACGCGCGTCCTGGATTACCGGAGCTACCTATTCGATTGACGGCGGCCGCGCCCAGACGTGTGCGCGTTGAGGCGTCGGACCAGCTAATTCCAAGTGCCGTGAAAAAGGCTCGCTCTTGATCGTTCACGTCGATATACTCTGCGGCGGCCAAAGTAACCCAGATTGATCAAGCTACGACCCCCAAAGCAATGCATAACAACCCAACGCCCAACGCTCTGAACCGCCATGTGGTCGCGAGACCAAAGACCGGAAGTTCCGGGAAGACTGCGATCAAGATCATCTTCGGGATAATCGCCGCGCTGATCGCTCTCTTGTTAGGACTGATTGTCCTGCTGCTGATCGGCGTCGAAACCGGCCCGCTGAATTTTCTGATCGGGTTAGTGTCCGCAACTTTGCCGGTGCCTATCTATTTGATTCTGGTTATCTGGATCGACCGTTACGAGTCGGAGCCGGTTTGGATGCTGGCCACAGCATTCTTTTGGGGATCTCTCGTCGCCGTCTTCTTTGCGTTTCTGCTTAACACCGCGAGTGGATTGGCGGTGACGATCCTCACCAACGACGCTGCCGCCGGCAACACATTTGGCGCCGTAATTTCCGCTCCGATCGTCGAGGAAATATCCAAGGCCTTAATCCTGCTAATCTTTTTCTTCTTTAAGAAAGATGAGTTTGACGGCGTCATCGACGGGATTGTTTATGCGGCCATGGTCGGACTCGGCTTTGCGATGACGGAAAACATTCAGTATTACGGGAAGGCCGCAATGCAGGGAGGAACTGACACCTGGACGCTGGTCTTTATTATCCGCGGAGCCCTGTCGCCCTTCGCGCATCCCATGTTCACCAGTTTCACCGGCATCGGTCTCGGCCTCGCGCATCAGACCCGCAACCTCTTCGTAAAGTTCATAACCCCGGTCCTCGGCATTCTCGCCGCCATTTCCATGCACAGCATCTGGAACGGCTCGGCGGTCCTCTTTGGAGGCACCGGTTTCATTCTGATGTATGTGCTGATCATGATCCCGGCGTTCTTCATCATGTTCGTGGTGATTGCGCTCGCGTTGCGACGCGAGGGGCATGTGATACGAGAACATCTGACGCCGGACTTTCAAGGTGGTCTATTGACGCAGGAGGAGTTTAACCAACTCTGCACCATTCGCGGGCGTATGGGCGCTTCCTACAATGCGTTTTCGCGCGGCGGCCTCAATCACTGGCAAGCTCGGCGGCAGTTGAACCAAGCGGCGAGTGAACTAGCTTTTCATCGCAGCCGGCTGGCCCGTGGAATCTCCCACGCTGATGCCCAGGAGCGCGAAGCAGCTTACCGGCTGGCTTTGCAGGAGCTACTGCAGCGACTGCGCAGCTAGCAAAGCGGCTGCCCAGCCAACAAAATTCGCCCATTTTCAAGTGATTGACTTATACTGTCGCGGCACTCGCAATCATGTCTTCCCTTTGAGCTGACCCCGTGAGAATTCAACTCTTACCCAGCACCATTGACAGCGACGGCCACGCCACTCCTGAACAACGTCTGACCTGTTTTCTGATCGACGAACGAGTCGCGGTCGACGCCGGGAGCATTGCTCTGGCTTTGACTAGTGAACAGCGGGAAAAGGTGCGCGACATCATCGTTACGCATCCTCACATGGACCATATCGCCAGCCTACCGATTTTTATCGACGACCTGTTTCCCACGCTAACAACGCCGGTGCGCATTTATGCAACTCCGGAAGTGATTGAATCTCTGGAAAGAGACATATTCAACTGGAGCGTTTACCCGCGCTTCTCAGAACTTAAGAATGATTTTGGTCCGGTGATGGAGTATGTTCCCATTCCCGTCGGCCAGGAATTTAAGGTGGCCCACCTGATGGTTACCGCTGTGACTGTCAACCACATTGTTCCAACCGTCGGTCTGGTTGTTTCAGACGGCAAGGCAACGGTGGCGTTTAGTTCTGACACGGCCGAAACCGAAGAGTTTTGGGAAACAGTCAATCGCGCACCCAGCCTCCAGGCACTTTTGATCGAGGCGTCGTTTCCCAATTCGATGGCCAAACTCGCCGAGGTGTCGCGCCACTTTACTCCTGCTTCGCTCAAGCGCGAGTTGGGAAAGCTTAGTCACAATGGACTCGACATTCTGGCGGTCCATATCAAACCGGCTTATCGCCAGGAAATTATTCAGGAACTGGAAGCGTTGGGGGTACCCGGACTGGGCGTGATGGAATCCGGCAAGATTTATGAATGGTAGGAATAGTCAGAACCGGGAGCGTTAGCGACCGGGCAACGGTCAGGTAGGATTTTTCTAGTTATCTAATCGCGTCAAACTCATTTTGCGCGTGCTCGCCTGCAACTTCGTGTAACAAAACTCGGCCGCTGGGCAATAGCTCCTTGACTCGTGCGGTCCTCGCCTCACGGTCGCGACCTGGCATCAACTCAGCGCGAAACGTCACCGTCATTCCGGGGCGCGCCCAAACATTCTCGGCCGCTGCTCGTT
Source organism: Pyrinomonadaceae bacterium (assembly GCA_031392315.1). GTDB lineage: Bacteria > Acidobacteriota > Blastocatellia > Pyrinomonadales > Pyrinomonadaceae > PSRF01. The sequence continues at coordinate 7,830 of JANMVC010000245.1, forward strand.
GTGGTTTAGTTCCCATGCCTTTGCCTTTCTTGATGAACGCGCCCGCCGCGCCTAGCGCACCGGCGGCCAATGCAATCCCGCCCAGCATGCGCTTTGTGCCTTTTTTCATTTCATACCTGTTGCTAATGCGCTACCGATTCACAGAGCGGATCCAGCCGCGCCGTGATCGTCGGTAAACCGCTCAACGCTTTATCCGCATTCATCTGGGTGAAGTGGGCCCACTCGGGCGGCACATTGGCTTCGGCGAAGACTGCCTCCACCGGACATTCAGGAACACAGGCGTCACAGTCGATACAGGTCTCCGGATTGATGTGCAGCATGTCGTCGTCGAGGTGGAATGCTTCAACCGGACAGACGAGCGCGCAATCAGTGTAGCGGCAGTTCACACAGGGTTCAGCAACGACGTAAGTCATTCA
>JANMVC010000255.1:0-2634 GCA_031392315.1 Pyrinomonadaceae bacterium
GAAGGTGCGGCCCCCCGGATGAGCACTGCTTCAGAGTCGCCGGCAAATGAGGAGACGGAGGAGGAGGAGGAGGAGGACGACGCGCCCGCGAAATCCAAGATCGGAAAGCTGCTGGCTCGCGCCACCGGCAAGAAGAGAGCAACCACCAAACGAGCTTCGACGAAGAAGCCTGCGAAGGAAATAGCAGTCGATCCTGAAACTTTGGATCCGCTGGAAACAGAAGAAGTTTCGGAGGAACTCCTGCCGGACGCGGAAGCCAGCATCGAAGACGGAGGTTCGCGCGCTGAGTTTGCCACGACCAGGCGTGGTGGCAGGCGACGCCGCCGGCCAAGCAAGGCTGGAGCCGCCGCGACCGACGCAGGCGAAGCAACAGACGCAGGCGAGGCAACGGATTCCGCCCATGCCGCCGACGCCACCGTCGACACCGGCGACGCCGAGCCAAACGAAGTTGAGGCTGCTGACGTGGACGTGCCGGTCGAGGTCGAGGCCGAGTCCGCACCTCAGCAGGTTGCAGAGGAAACCGCACCGTCCGAAGCAATCGTTGAGACACCGACGCCCGCACCTTCCGCGCCCTCTCGGTCACCACGCGGAGGCCGCGATCGAGATTCGCGAGATTCTCGCGACTCCCGAGATTCCCGAGATTCTCGCGACAAGGGCCGCAGCGGTGGACGTGGCGGACAGCGAGGTTTTCCGCGCCGCGACAATCGCAATCAACCAACAATTACCGACCTGCTGAAGGAAGGCCAGGAGATTCTGGTCCAGATCGCCAAAGAGCCTATCGCCAAGAAGGGCGCGCGCATCACGTCGCACATCGCCTTGCCCGGACGTTTTCTAGTTTACATGCCGACCGTCGAACACGTCGGCGTTTCGCGAAAAATTGAGTCGGACAGCGAGCGTCAGCGCCTGCGCAAACTGATCACGCTGATTCGCGGTAGTGAAGACATTCCTTCCGGCGGCTTCATCGTGCGCACGGCCGGCGTCGGAATCAGCGAAGCCGACTTGCGCGAAGACGTTCGTTACCTCGTTCGCACCTGGCTCGACATTCGCGCCGCTGCGGAGAAGACCAAGCCGGCACTGTTGGTCCACAAGGATCTCGATTTGGTGCAGCGCATCCTTCGCGACCAACTGTCCGACGACTTCGCGGCCATCCGCGTGGATTCGGAAGAGGAATACGAAGCGATTGTTGAATTCATCAATCGCATCCAGCCGCGCATGGTGAAACGCGTCAAGCTTTACACGCGCGAGCAGCCCATTCTCGAAAGCTACGGCGTCCAGGCGGAAATTGATAAGGCCATCAAGCCGCGCGTGTGGCTTAAGTCTGGCGGCTATCTGGTGATTAACCAGACCGAAGCCCTGGTGGCAATTGACGTCAACACCGGAAAGTTTGTCGGACGCGGCAGCGGCCGATTGGAAGACACTATTACCCGCACTAACCTCGAAGCAGTCGATGAAATTGTTCGTCAGATTCGCCTGCGCGATCTCGGTGGCATTATCGTCCTCGACTTGATCGACATGGAGGATCGCCGGAATCGCACGCGCGTAATGGGCGCGCTGCAGGATGCCCTACGCGGCGATAAGTCGCCGACCAAGGTCCTTTCGTTTAACGACTTCGGCCTGGTGATCATGACGCGAAAACGTGTGAAGCAGTCGCTGGAGCGAACGCTCTGCGCGCCATGCAGCTATTGCCAGGGAGCGGGACTGATCAAGTCTCCGCAGACTATCTCTTATGAACTGCTGGAGCAGGCGCGCACGCTCGGGAAACTGAATGATCGTCGAGGAGTGAAGCAGACGACGCTGCGGATTCATCCTGAGGTCGCCAAAGCATTGCGCAGCACCGAACGAGATGTGCTCAATGAGATCGAGGAATATCTCGGGCCGGTCGATATCACCAGCGACGCGACAGTTCATCAGGAACAGTTTGACTTCGCGTTCATTTAAGGAAGAGATGTTGGATGCTGGATGCTAGATATCAGTTACTGGGTAACTAACATCCGGCATCTGACATCCAGCATCTGGCTTCGCCATGGGAAAACTCGGAAACATCTGGAAAACAATGCTGGCGGGCGGCGCAGGCGTCGCGGCGCTGGCAGCGCTCAATGCGGCCATTCAACGCAACGCCAGCGAGCCAGACACCGGTGCGCTTGGCGGCGGCGCTCACTTTTTCCCTTGGAAGCACGGACGCGTTTTCTACAAAGCTTCAGGCCTGAGCAATGCGGGGCCGCCACTTGTCTTTGTTCATGGAATTGGCGCCGGCGCCTCCAGCTTCATGTGGCGGAAAAACTTCGACGATCTCGCGCTCGACTTTCCAGTCTATGCGCTTGATCTGCTCGGTTTCGGCTTCTCTGACAAACCAGCCACCGCGTCTTACTCGGCTGATCTTTATGTAGACCTTATCACCGATTTCATTCGGGAGGTCGCGGGCTATCCCGCAAACATAGTCGCGAGTTCACTCGGTGCCGCTTACGCCATGCGGGTTGCCGATGAACATCCCGCGCTGGTCAGCTCCATGATCCTAAACGCCGCCACCGGCGCCGACACGCTGAATCGCCGGCCCGGCATGGCCGGCGCCGCATTCTATGGATTGCTGCAGTCGCCCGTGCTCGGCACGTCGTTTTACAACGTGATGGCCAGCGA
>JANMVC010000260.1:0-6451 GCA_031392315.1 Pyrinomonadaceae bacterium
TTTAGGCGCGGGCGAGCCAGGAAAAGAGATTCAGCAACCGATGGCGGTCGTGATACTAGGCGGCATCGTCACCTCGACCTTTCTCAATATGGTCGTGATCCCGGCACTCTATCTCAAATATGGCCGCGCGGAAGCGCGAGCATCGGCCCGCGACTATGGCCAAGGGCAAGATCTAGCGATAGCTCAGGACTAAGAGAATCAGACTTCCCCGGATAGCACACCGTCTGCCTGCTGCAATTTCGTGTATTTCGTGGAGGATTAGCCGCCGGTCCCTCAACTCAGCTTCTCGTACTCCCGTCTGGCTTCTTGCAGAATGCGGAGGTCCGGGTCGGCATCTTTCCAGAGTACGAAGAAGTCCTGGTAGGCCTTGCGCGCCTTCGCTGGATCGCCGCCCATGGCTGCGGCGCGCGCCAGGCCCAATTGGGCAAGTGGGTAAAGAGGCGACGTCGGTTGTGAGCCTCGGTGGTCGAGTATTCTCTGAAACTCGGCTGCGGCGCCCGCTCCGTTTTGTTGACTGAGATATGCCTGACCGCGTAGGTAGGCGATCTGGAAGAGTGCGTACCCTTCAAACGGTCTGGTGGTCTCCAACAACTGAATAGCCTGCGCCGCATTGCCTTTCTCCAATTCAGTGCGGGCTTGAGCGAGCGGCAGCATGATCTTATTGAGCACTGTGTCTTTCGGATGACGTCTGGCCAAATCCCCGATGATAGTTTGTGACCCGCTGGAGTCGCCGCAGGTCGCCATTGCGTTGGCGGCGTTTACCATCGTCAGCGGACGTTGTGAGATGCCCAGCGCCTTTGCGGTCTGCACCTTCGCCTGGGGGCAGTCACCAAAAACGGCGTCCCTTCCAGCCCCTCCTACCGCAATCTGCGCGGCCACGTCTTTCAAGTCGCGGCCTTCTGCCAACTCAAAAGCGCGGTTGGAGAGTTCCTGAGCTTTTCGCAGTTGGCCCGAAAACGCCGCCGTCTCGGATTGCCAACCTTGAGCCAGGTAGTCATCCGGCTTTCCACTCAGCCAGTCGATCTGCTGCTGCATCGTCGCCGCATCGCCTTGCACAAAAGCGATCCGATACAGGAGTCTGCGCATTGGTGTGGTATCGAGCTTCTGTGCCTGCCCTAGCGCAATGACCTCCTTAGCCTCATCGAGGCGATTGAGACCCAGGAACGCGCCGGCTAAAAGCGAGTAGCCGGACGCCGAACTCGGATTGAGACGAATTGCTTCACGCGCCGCTTCGATTGCTCGATCGAATTGTCCCAGCTCGTTGTATTTGACTGCCAGATTGTTATGCGGCGAAGCGTCGCGCGGATACGTGTGCTTCCACAGCTCTAATGTCTCAAGATACTTCTCCAACTCGCCGGTTACGTTGTCGTAGTAGCCCGCAGAGATATATAGCCGCTCGCGCTCGCTAACGCGTTCACGCAAGTCGAAGGCTTTCTGCGAGGTCGCGGCAGCCAGGTCATATTCTCGCCGGTTGTAGTACATCGAGGCCATCCGAGCGTAAGCGAGCGCGAAATTAGGGTCCACTTCCGTCGCGCGCCGGAGAAATGGAATCGCTTCGAGATACTTGCCCTTCAGTTGCTGTTCAACTCCCAACGAAAATGCCTTAAAGGCTTCCAGCGAAGCGGTTGTGCCCTGTTCAATTGGGGCGTCAAACTTCTGGATTGACTGCAGCGATTCCCCCAGCTTTTCTCTTAACTTTATCGCCGCCTCGCCCAAGGCATGCAGCACCTGCTCCTTGTTGTCAGCTTCCGCCTGTTCGAGTCCAATCACATCACCAGTCTGCGCGTTCAGAGCCTCCAGCGTGACTACATAATCGCTTCCCAGGCTGGCAATCGAACCCACGAGCATCGCCTTCAAGCCCTGACGCTGACAAATTTCTCGCCCCACATCTCGATTTACTCGATCATCCGGCGAGCGTCCCATAAACTTAAGCGCCTCGCGCGCACGATCTTCAGAAAGGATATTCAGAAACGGCGATTGACCGAGTTGTACGGCGAGGGCTTGCTTGAGCGTTCCGTCAAAGACAGCGTCGCCGGTGGTGTTAACGAAGTCTGTGAGCAGGATCGTGTCTTTCTCGGTCAGCGTCGACGGGTTACGAAAGTAAAGAAAAAGAATAACTGCGGCAATGCCAACCACAGCGAGCGTGGCAATCACGATCGCGGCTTTCTTGCGCCGCCTGATTCCCGTGAGGCCGTAGTCGCCACTCGACGTTTGCCGCAGACTCGTCGCCCCTATCGCTTCGGCGGTTGTTTGGCTTCCTCCAATTGTTTCGCTGCCGCCAATCGTTAGATCGGTCCGACGGCGAACGCCTCCACTCCCCAAGCTCGGAGTGCCAATCCCAGAGGGAGCGATGGTGCCATCGAGTTGGGCATCTCCTTCGAGCTCGCGCCGCAAGTCTCTCAATTCGATCGCGACGTCCTGAATGGTCTGATACCTGTCCTCCGGGTCCTTAGCCAGACAGCGGCGAATGATGCGCTGCAGTTCACTCGGTGCTGAAGGGTCAAACTCGGTGATGTTGCGCGCGGGCTCGTAAACAATCTTGTAGAGAGACTCGACGTTGGATTCGCCGTGAAAAGGTCTCTGACGCGTGACCGCCTCGAAGAGCATGCAACCAAACGAGAAGATATCGGAACGGTGATCGATTTCAGCCGTCTTTCCCTGGGCCTGCTCTGGCGACATGTATCCCACGGTCCCGAGCAGCCGGCCGGGAACTGAATACTGGATCTGGGCCACCGTCGGCGCGTCGCTGGTGGTTTCCCCATCAGGACCGGCAGTAGGAATCTCGATCAGTTTTGCCAAACCAAAATCAAGGACCTTCGCGAAGCCGTCGTCAGAAATCATCACGTTGTCCGGCTTCAGATCGCGGTGAACAATTCCGGCGGCGTGGGCCTTTGCCAGTCCGCTGGCTACCTGCTGAAGGTACTTAAGCAGCTTCTTTAGTTCGAGGTGTTCGTAGTGGATTTTTTCCCGGAGCGTCTTCCCTTCCACGAATTCCATGACGATGAAATGCATGCCCTCGGCTTCGCCGATTTCGTAAACGTGCGCCACGTTGGGATGATTGAGTCCGGCGGCAGCCCTCGCTTCCTGTTCAAAGCGCCGCATGCGATCATGATTCGCTGCCAACTCGGGCGGCAACACTTTCAGCGCCACCTTGCGATTCAATCTGGTGTCCTGCGCCAGATAGACCTCGCCCATCCCGCCTTTGCCGAGCTGGGAAAGTATTTCGTAATGAGCTAGACGTGAACCGATGGTAACGAACAGAAGCAAGCCTCCGTGACTCGGCTGGGAAATTGCCTCGCATATTAGCAGACGGAAAGGCGCGAGAATAGATTACGAACGCGGGCAAGTCGCTTTCGGCTTTCAGCGAGATGCAGTTATCCTTAATCCCACATGGCATCCATTAAAGTATCTTCAGACCGTTCCCAGCAACTTTTCGCACGCGCCCTGGAATTGATTCCCGGCGGCGTCAACTCGCCGGTTCGCGCCTTTCGTGGCGTCGGCGGAACACCACTATTCATCAAGCGCGCCCTTGGAGCTACGATCACCGATGTCGATGGCCGCAAATACATCGACTACGTCGGGTCCTGGGGACCGATGATCCTGGGCCACGCCGACGCTGAGATTGTCAGCGCGCTGGCTGCGGTGGCTGCCAACGGCACGAGCTTCGGCGCGCCTAATGAACTCGAAGTAGAACTGGCGGAAGAGATCGTTGCGGCCATGCCATCGATTGAAATGGTGCGGATGGTGAACAGCGGCACCGAAGCGACCATGTCGGCGATTCGGCTCGCTCGCGGCGTGACCGCCCGCGACAAGATTGTAAAGTTTGAAGGCTGCTATCACGGCCACGCGGATAGTTTGCTCGTCAAGGCAGGTTCCGGCGTGGCCACGCTGGGGTTGCCGGACAGTCCCGGAGTTCCCGCATCGCTCGCGCAACACACGCTGACCGTTCCTTTCAACGACGGCGCGGCACTCGCAGCTGTTTTCGAGCAACACCACGACATCGCGGCGGTGATCATCGAACCTGTCGTCGGTAACATGGGTTGCGTTCCACCCCAACCGGGATTCCTGCAATCGGTTCGCGAGCTAACTACCAAATACGGCGCGCTGCTGATCTTCGATGAAGTGATGACTGGATTTCGAGTCGCACGCGGCGGGGCGCAGCAACTCTATGAAATTCATCCGGACATCACCTGTCTCGGCAAAATCATCGGCGGCGGCTTACCTGTTGGCGCCTATGGTGGCTCGCGCGAGTTGATGCGGAACATGGCGCCAACCGGCCCCGTCTACCAGGCTGGTACCCTTTCGGGAAACCCGTTAGCCATGACTGCCGGATTGCTAACTCTGAAGCGCCTGCGCGATGAAACGATCTACGAGACGCTGGAGCGCAACTCGGCGCGGCTATGTGAAGGACTTTCGCGCGCGGCAGCGGATGCCGGCGTGAAGACGGTAACGAACCGCGTCGGCTCCATGTGGACCAGCTTCTTCACCGCCGAACCTGTTACCGATTGGGCGACAGCAAACACGAGCGACCGCGCGCTCTACGGGCGCTTCTTTCATGCGATGCTGGATGAGGGCGTTTACCTGGCGCCCTCGCAGTTTGAAGCGGGTTTCGTGAGCATCGCGCACACCGAAGAAGTCATTGACAATACAATCGCGGCTGCCCAGAGAGTCTTCAGATTCATTAGCTGAAAGGTTAAAGTACGAGCCGATGGAAAAGGTTCTTCAAGTCCTGAATCGCATGCAAGCTGATGGCGTCATCGAGAAGTTTGCCATTGGCGGCGGTATAGCGACGATTCGGTACTTACAGGCTTACTTCACTGACGACATCGATATCTTCATTTCACCGGTGGTGGTTGCCCCCAATGGCTTAGTTACGTTTTGCAAAATCTACTCCTACCTCGCGGACCTCGGCTACAATACTGAGAGGGAATACATCAGGATCGAGGAGTGGCTGGTGCAGTTTGTGCCGGCATCCGAATCGGTGCAGCAAGAAGCAGTTGAGCGTGCCGAGCGCGTAATGTTCGGGGGAACTCCAACATTGATATTTTCAATTGAGCATCTCGCGGCCGAACTGCTCCGGTCCGGCAGAATGAAAGATCACGTGCGCGTGGTAGCACTGATCGAGTCCGAACAGATGGACATGGATATCTTGCGCGGAATCATTAGTCGGCACCGGCTGATTGAAAAATGGGATGCGTTTTCGGCTCGCTTCAGCTGGAGGAATCGTGAGTAGAGAACCAATTGATCCGGAAAAGATGACCATCGAAGGAATCTTTCGCGCCAAGGACGAATGGCGAAAGGCTCAAGCCAATCTACCTTTCGAAGAAAAGATCAATATTCTAAAGAAACTTCAAGCGCTCGCCGCCCAGATACGGCAGGCCGAGCGACCTTCGCAGGACAACAAGAAGTAACGGCTAGACTTGTTGTCGGTGGGGTACTACGGTCAAAGCGGTAGGTCGATCATGAACTGCGCGCCTTCACCGGGTCTGCTGTCCGCCGAGATCGCGCCGCCATGCTGCTCGACGATCTGCTTCACGATTGCGAGTCCCAGCCCGGTGCCTCGTTTCTTAGTTGAAAAGAACGGTTCAAAAATGCGAGCCAGCACGGCCGCCTCGATTCCCCTTCCCTGGTCGGAAATCGTGATCCGCGCGTGCTTTCGCGACGTTAACTCCTGACCCTCGATCCCCGCCGGCGCGTTCACAACTTCGGTGGAAATACTTACGGAGCCGTGCTGCGGGTTGGCGTCGATGGCATTGCCGACCACGTTGACCAGCACTTGTCTTAACTGATCCGGGTCCCAATTGCCTACGAGTTTCTCGTCCGTAAACTTCTTCTCGATGGGCGTGGCTTTCTCTTTGATCTTGTCAGTTACAAGCTCGAGGCTTCGTCCAATCAAGTCGTGAAGATCGACAGTTGTTCGTTCCAGTGCTTTGCGGCTGGAGAATTGAGCCACGTCTACGACCAGCTTGTTCAGGTGCTTGATTCCCCGCTCGACCAGCTCGATCGTGTTGAGGCCCTCGTCATCGCTGACGCTATCACGCAACATCGAAACGCCGAGGCGAATGCTGCCCAGTGGGTTTCTAATCTCGTGGGCCACCTGCGCAGTCGCCTGGCCCACAGCAGCGAGCGACTCTTGCCGCCGCAGTCCACGCTCCGCCTGGGCCGCTTCGGTGGCATCGACCAGCGTGAGGATTTGTCCGCGCGCGCCGTCGATAGCCAAGGGCGACGAGTAGATATCAAACGTCTGCTCTTCCGCGCATTCTTCGCCGGGCGCGCAAACCCAACGACCTCGATAAGTCGCCTGATCCACACGCGTCGCCGTTGCTGCTTCGAGCATTTTGGAGGCTTCATCGGAGGCAAACTTTTCGAAGACCGAAGCGCCGATGCTCGCGCCGGGAAAAATTCGGAAGAAGGCGGCGTTAGCACTGCGGATGCGATCGTTGTCGTCGAT
>JANMVC010000269.1:0-8178 GCA_031392315.1 Pyrinomonadaceae bacterium
ATCTTGTCCGGATAATCCAGATGGCCATTGGCAATGATGTCTGATTCGGTACCGCGCAGGATCTTCACCTTCACCTTCTCCTGCACTTCATCAATCTCATCCCATTGACGTTTCAAACGGTCAAGGGTCACGCCGCCGGCATAGAAAGCGGTCGGTGAGTGATCAGTGATCGTCACATACTTCATGCCCAGCGCTTCGGCGGCGCGGACCATTTCCTCGACCGAATGCTTGCCGTCGGAATAGGTCGTGTGGCAATGAATCATGCCCTGAATGTCTTTCAGTTCAACTAACTGCTGCGGCAGTTTGTCGGCCATCGCAGCTTCGATCTCGCCGGCGTCTTCGCGCAACTCCGGCGGGACATACTGCATGCCAAGCTGCCGGTAGATGCCCTCCTCTCCTGACAACTCGGTTGTTGATCTCGACTTTCCTGCGGAAGTTCGGGTTCGCTTAACTGACGCTCGAGGACGATCACCGGCGCTCGCAACCTGCTGCAACTTGTTCACGTGCGCTTTCGATCCCGTTTCTGTTAACAACGCGAGGGCAAACTCTGCGGGAATCGCAGCGACGAAAGAAACGCGCGCGCCTTCGTTTAGTCGAACAGTGCACGCCTCCTCCATCTTTTCAATGACCTCAACAATCAACGGGAAGCGAAGGAAGTGGTCGACCACAACCGCCGGGCGTTTGCTGTTGACTACGATTCGAATGGTGCCGACAGTTTCTTTCCAGCGCCGCAGGGAGCCGGCAAAACTAATGTCCGCGGCATCACGCGAAGTCTTGAGATAGTCTGCGATTTGATCCGCCATTTGCAGAGCGCTGTGCAAGTAGAGTCGATCAGGTTTCTTTCCCCGCTGACGATGAGCGGCAATTGTCTCCAACAGGGTTGCTTCGGTTTTCGAGCCAAAGCCCTTGAGTATTCTTATTTTGCCGGCCTCCGCTGCCGCCTTGAGTTGAGCAATCGAGGTGATTCCGAGTTCCTCATGAAGAGTCTTGACCTTGGTTACGGAAAGTCCCGGAAGACTGGAGAGTTCGATGATGCCGGGTGGAAATTCTTTCTTCAGTCCTTGCAAAACCGAAGACTCGCCAGTGAGATAAAGCTGTTCGATCTGCGAGGCCAGCGCGTCGCCAATTCCGCGCATCACGGTCAAACGATTTGCGAGCACCACTTCGCCGATGTCTTCAGTCATCCCGCCCACGACTCGCGCGCCGGTTTGATAGGCACGAGCCTTGAAACGATCCTTGCCACCCTTCAACTCCAGCAACGCGGCAATTTCCTGCAACGCAGCCGCGATGGCGAATTTGTCCAGACGCTTGTTCTTAGTCATGACTCAGCACAGAATACTAGAATTCCTTCGCAATTCAATTTCAGTGATGCAACGACTAATTCAATTCGAGGATTAACCATGGCAATTGCTTCAATCAATCCGGCTACCGGCGAAACATTCAAAACTTTTGAGCCACTCAGCGAATCACAGATCGGTGAGAAGCTACAACGTGCCGCGGAAACTTACGCGTCCTACCGCCGAACATCCTTCGCGGAGCGCGCCGGTTGGATGATGCGCGCTGCGGAAATTCTTGAAACGGAGAAGGACGACTTCGCGCGGTTGATGACCACTGAAATGGGTAAACCAATCTCAGGCGCGGTCAGTGAAGTTGAAAAATGCGCTTTGGTTTGTCGCTACTACGCTGAAACTGCCGAGCAGCATCTGGCGGATCAGGTGGTCGTGACAAATGCCTCCCAAAGCTTCGTGCGATTTCAGCCGCTGGGCCCGGTGCTCGCGGTGATGCCTTGGAATTTTCCCTTCTGGCAAGTCTTCCGCTTTGCAGCGCCGGCGCTGATGGCCGGGAACGTCGGACTGCTCAAACATTCCTCCAACGTCCCGCAGTGCGCATTGGCGATCGAGGATATTTTTCTGCGCGCAGGATTTCCTGCCGGCGCGTTTCAAACTTTGCTGATTGGATCTGAAGCTGTCGAGCGCGTTCTCGGAGACCCGCGCGTTGCGGCAGCCACGCTGACCGGAAGTGAACCCGCCGGGCGCAGCGTCGCCAGCATCGCCGGCAAACAAATCAAGAAAACTGTGCTCGAGCTGGGCGGGAGCGATCCTTTCATTGTCATGCCCTCTGCCAACCTGGACGATGCGGTCACGACGGGCGTCAAAGCGCGCACTATAAATAACGGCCAATCGTGTATCGCGGCCAAGCGTTTCATTGTCGCGACGGAAATCTACGACGAGTTTGAGCGGCGTTATGTTGAAGAGATGAAGGCCTTGAAGGTTGGAGATCCGCTGGATGCGTCAACCGAAATTGGCCCGTTGGCGACGGAGCAGATTCTGAAGGATGTGGACGACCAGGTGAAAACCTCAGTAGCGGCCGGAGCTGTTGTTTTAACTGGCGGCAGGAGAATAGACGGCCCCGGTAATTTTTACGAGCCGACGGTGCTGGTCAATATTCCTCACGACTCGCCGGCCTCCTGCGAAGAAATTTTCGGACCAGTCGCAATGCTGTTCCGAGTGAATTCAATGGACGAAGCTATTCAACTCGCAAACAGCACCAGCTTCGGCCTCGGCGCCTCCGCCTGGACCAACGACGAGCAACAGCGCGAACGGTTCGTTGACGAGCTCGAAGCCGGCTGCGTGTTCATCAACGGCATGGTCGCTTCAGACCCGCGGCTTCCCTTCGGCGGCATCAAGAATTCCGGTTACGGCCGCGAACTCGGTGAGTTTGGCATTCGGGAATTTGTGAACGTGAAAACAGTCTGGATCAAGTAAATAGGGAATGAAACGCGGCAAGCTAAAGCTTTTACTCTGAACTCCTTGATTCAACTTGGCTTTGCCATTCAACTCCGCCAACTCGCCCTCAGCTTACCTGGTAAACAGTTCATTCAGTTCCGCATAGCTCGCCGCGCCGGCGAAGCCCTCAAACGATCCTGTCTCCTTCAGCGTTTGCGCGGCGCGCATGAAGCTTCCCCAAGCCACCATCGCCAGGCCCGACCCGACTGAGATTCGACGCACGCCCAGATCTGCCAGGCGCGAAACCGACAGCGCGGGATTCGGCCGCGAGACCAGCACGTTGACCGGCTTGGGAGCGACGGCCTTCACAATCGCGGCAATCTGATCCGGATCGGTGACGCCGGGTGCGTAGAGACAATCGGCGCCGGCCTCCGCGAAGGCAGTCAACCGATCGAGCGCTACTCGCAAGGGATCGTCGGCCCCGACCAAATAAACTTCGCAACGTGCTGTCAGCACCACCGGCATGCCCGACTGGTCTATCGCTGCACGTGCGGCTTTGACACGCTCCACCGCAAGTGAAAATTCGTAAAGCCCGCCCGCAACAGTTTCCGATTGATCTTCGATTGAAAGTCCGGCCACGCCGGTTGCGATACACAGAGTCACGTTGTCGGCCACGCCTTGCGGGTCGTCGGCAAACCCATTTTGGAAATCTGCGTTGACGGGCAAACTCGTGGCGCGGACCACCTCGCGAATGTGCCCAATCATGTCGTAGCGATCTACGGCGGTGGCTGAATCAGCCAGCCCGCGACTAAACGCAAAGCCGGCGGAGGTAGTCGCCAGCGCTTCAAATCCCAGCCGCTCAAGATAGATTGCCGTACCCACGTCCCACGGGTTCGGCATCACAAAGCAGCCATACTTGTGCATTGAATGAAACCGCTGCACGGCGGCAAGTTGAATCTTCTCTTTATCGCTCATGCAAAGGATCCTATATCGGTTTCGCTCGCGTTTGCCAGTCTGCATCATTTAGCTGATGGACAGAACCTACTCCGTTTTAGGATAATGCGCCTTCGACAACTCAGGTTCCTGTAGCCGTTCCATACCCAAACTCCCAGGCGGCCTATTCGAAGGAAAACCATATGAAGCAAACGTATTTCCGGGCAACTACGCTATCGATTGTCTTCGCCTCGCTCACCTTGTTCGCACTGATCGTAAACGCCTCCGGAGGGCGAATCGAGGGCAAGGTCACCGATCCCAAAGGCGCGGTGGTGGTGGGTGCGGCGGTCACGGTCATTGATCCTGAAACCAATCAAACATTCACGACCGTCACTGACGGCCAGGGGAAATATAGCGTGGCTGGTCTGCCGCCGGGCACTTACGCAATTACGATTTCTGCCCACGGATTCAATGAAGCCCGTCGCAGCGAGGTGAAGGTTGAAGAAGGCGCGGCCGCTACGATTGATATGAAACTGGAAATCGCCCCGGTCGAGGCTGCGGTCACCATCACGTCGTCAAGCGTGAAACCCAATACGGAGCCGGCCTATCAGGAACTACGCCTACTGGGGAAAACTCGACAGGATTTTGAGGGAGCATATGCCACAGTCGACAACCTTTTGTTGACACGCGATGCGGCGAATTTCCTGCTGCGCCGTGGCGAGATTTATTTTGCGCCTGAGGTCGAAGGCCGCGTCACGGCCGCAATTTTCTTCGGTGAAGGCGAGTTGACGCTGACGCCGCCTACCGAGGCGGAAAAACATAGCCTGGTGCTTTTCACCAAAGAGCCGACGCTTAAGGAGTCGTTTACCAAACTGGTTTTGAGGTTTACCGACAAGACGTTTGACCAGATCAAATCCTCGCCGCAGGCCCAGATGAAAACGAAGGGCACGCAGGCAGCTCGCGCTAACGATGTCTATAACGAAAACCAGTCGCTACTGCGCAAGACTCTGCGTCGCAATATGGAACTGCGGACACTCGTAGACCTCTACAATTCTCAACGCCCCGGGTTCTTCACGGCATTTATTGATGGCCAGCGATACCGCAAGCTCGTTTTTCAATACGATCCACTCGGCATTCCGTCAGTTTCCCCGGAAGAGGTTTTGCTCTCGAGTTACGGAGACACCGATGGCGGCGACTGGCTCGCCTTTCACCGCGCCGCAGAGATCGCGAATGGCACCGCTTCGAGCGACGAGGACCATCGCATCTACGACATCACGCACCACCAGATTAACGCCTCAATCCGCGGCACAAAGTTTACCGCCTCCGACACTGTTACTTTCAAAGTGCTCGATGCGGGGGCGAGGGTCCTTCCATTCCGGCTTTTTGCGCCGCTGCGTGTCAGCCGGGTTCGCGATGAGAAGGATCGCGATCTCGCGTTTATCCAGGAAAAGAAAGACGAAGACGCCGAACTTGGCCTCATCTGGCCCGAGCCCTTGGAAGCGGGAAAGTCCTACAAGGTCACGGTCGATTATGCGGGCGGTGACGTGCTGATTGACGTCGGCGGCGGTAATTTTTTCGTTAACGGCGGCGCCCGGCTCACCTGGTATCCAAACAATGTAGGCACTTCGTTTGGCGACCGGGCCACGTTTGATGTTTCGTTTGGCTATCCCAAGGGCTACACGCTGATCGGCACCGGCGCGGCGTCAACAGCGGAAACGCAGGATGGCAACCTGACTATCGCCAGGTGGTCGAGCGGCGACACAGCGCTCGCGGTTGCCGGATTCAATTACGGTGATTTCAAGAAGAAGGAAGTGCTCGACAAGGAAACTGGCTACAACATCGAGTTTTATGCTAACCAGCAGGCGGTAGTGGAAAACAGCACGGGCTCAATGTCCACTATGGGCATGGCTAATTCGATGTTAGCGGACGCGCAGAATTCCACCCGAATTTTCAACATCTATTTCGGCAAGTTGCCCTTTACGCGTTTGGCCTTGACCCAGCAGCCCGCCGGAAACTTTGGCCAAGCGTGGCCCACGCTGGTCTACATGCCGTTTACCGCTTTTATGGATGCGACTCAACGATACATGGCGAGCAATTTTAACTCCCGATTCGCCTCTGCCAATTTCTTCCAGTATGTCGCGCCCCATGAGATCGCGCATCAGTGGTGGGGGCACATGGTTGGCTGGAAGAGCTACCGCGATCAGTGGATGAGCGAAGGCTTCGCTGAATTCTCGGCCTCGCTTTACATCCAAATCGCGTTGAAGGACGAGGGAAAGTTTACCGACTTCTGGAACGAACAGCGCGATCGGATCACGCAGTCGCGGCCACAAACTAACGGCATTAAGCCTTACACAGTGGGTCCGGTCACCCAGGGCCGCCGGCTGAGTAGCGGCAAGACGCGAGCGGCTTATCAGTTTTTGGTGTATCCGAAAGGCGCTTACATCCTGCACATGCTGAGGCAGATGATGAAAGAGCCAAAGCCGCGTGGCGACGAGCGCTTCATCGCCATGATGCACGACTTCATTAAGTCACACTACAACCAGGACATCTCGACCGAAGATCTAAAACGAATCGTGGAGAAGCACATCACCAAAGAGATGGACCTCACCCGCAACAAACGCATGGACTGGTTCTTCGATCAGTGGGTTTATGGCACGGAAATGCCGAGCTATCAGTTTGACTATAAAATCGACGGCGACGGGAACTTGAACGGAAAGATTACGCAGTCAGGGGTTTCGTCTAAGTTCATAATGCTCGTGCCATTGTATGTCGACTACGGGAAAGGCTGGGTCAGGTTGGGAATGGCCACACTGGTTGGCAATACCACTTTCGACCTAGGCAAGGTGGCGCTGCCGAAGGGTGCGAAACGCGCGGCCATTTGCGCCATGAGCGATATCCTGGCACTCAAAATACAAAACAATAAACAATAAAGTGCGCTGAGGCTCCGAATCTCAATCAAAACCTGGCTTTTCTTCAAGGAAGGCCAGGTTTTGTAATATGCTACTGCCCTCGTTGAGTCGTCAAAGCACTCGATCCACAAACGTCAGGGGAAGAAAAAACTGTTTAGGGAAACTATTACCTTGAAACTAACGCACAATTTTCTGCTGATGGCTTCAATGGCGGTGGCAACTGGCCCGATTGCCGCAACACCAACGCGTGCGCCGAAGCTGGTGCCGCAACGCATCACGCTGGCGAATGAAAAGACGTTTAATCTAAACGTGGCCGAAGGCTTTGCGATCAACGTCGCGGTGCAGGGTCTCAAACGCGTGCGCTTCATGGCGAAGAGTCCGGACAATCGCATCTTCGTCACCGACATGTACAACCTCACCGACAACTCGAAAGGCACAGTCTACATTCTCGACGGCTTTGATCCCGCAACCAAAAGTTTTGCGAAAGTCACGCCCTACTTGAAAGCCTTGCGCAATCCCAACAGCATCGCCTTCTACAAAGATGAGCGTGGCGTCGATTGGTTTTACCTCGCGCTTACCGATCGACTCGTGCGCTACAAATACATCGCCGGCGAAGAGACTCCCAGCGCCAAGCCTGAAACCCTCGCGACTTTTCCCGACTATGGCTTGAGTTATAAATATGGCGGCTGGCATCTGACGCGCACGATAGCGATTGGCGGCAACGGCAAGATCTATGTTTCGGTAGGCAGCAGTTGTAATGCGTGTGAAGAAAAAGAAGAGGTGCGCGCGAGCATTCTGGAAATGGATCCGGACGGCAAACATCAGAAGCGCTTCGCGCATGGACTGCGCAATGCCGTCGGCTTGCGTTGGATCAAAACTCACGGCGCCGGCAGCGGGAGTTTGTTTGCCACTAACATGGGTTCCGACCATCTCGGCGATCACAAACCCGCGGACACAATGTATCAGGTCAACGCCGGCGACAACTTTGGTTGGCCCTATTGCTACCAGTCTGGCGCCAACCGCCTGCCTGATCCGAAGTTTAATCCGCGTAGCAAGAAGCTGAATTGCCGCAACCGCCCCGCGGCCTACGCCGCGTTCGACGCGCACAGTTCCCCGCTTGGCTTGGAATACTTCGACGCGCAGCACGGCGACACTCTGCGCGATTCTTTCCTCGTCGGTCTGCACGGTTCGACTAAGAAAAACCTTATGCGCGGCTATCGCGTAGTACAACTTCCGGGAAGCGCAAGAAGCGACGGCAATGTCGTGCCCGTGGATTTCATTAACGGCTTCCTCGAAGCAGGCAAGGTGCATGGGCGTCCGGTGGATATCCTGAGCTTCGGGCCAGATACTTTCCTCCTGACCGACGACTACGCCGGCGTCGTCTATTTCGTCTCGAAGAAGTAGTGGTTGCCGATTCTCTCCCACGTGTTCGAAGGAGTACCAAAATGAAATATGCCCCCCGCCTTCATGCAGGCAATGCGTTCCTTGACCAGATCATCAGCCGGGCCCGCGAAAGCCGTAGCGACCAGGCTTGCGCCGAGCACGGCAGCCAAAGAGATTTGTTTCAACATAGACACGAACCTTTCCTTGAAGCACATGGGGCGCCTAAC
>JANMVC010000309.1:0-34986 GCA_031392315.1 Pyrinomonadaceae bacterium
CACTGAACAGCCCGCATCTGCTTGCCCCGTGTCGCACTACAACAGTTGGTTCTTCTGAGCTTCAGCGTCCTTTAGGCTCTTGATGGCGGCGGTGGCAGCCTCCGCTATCCCGTTGCTTCGTAACTTTGCGAGTGTGCCTTCAACGTTTCCGTCCCAGCCAACCTTCTGCCCGATCTGGCTCGACATCACTCCGTCGGGAGTGAGCATCAGCTCAAGGTAAAAGACCTGACCGCGCGCAGCTCGAGACGCAGCATCCGCGATCATGCGGCCGGTCTGGTTATATGTGGCCGGACCAAATTTGCCAAAAGCATCGAAAAAATGATCGTGCCCGCTCTGTCCCGATAGTTGCCAGTTGCGCATTGACCAGGCGTCGATCATTTGCCGGTAAAGCACGGAGTTCGTGAGCGCTGTGCTTGCCGGAACCTGGTCGGCCTTTGGATCACACGCGGCTTTCGGAGGCGGCACCGACAGCGCCATTGTCTGGTTGTTCACACACAACCCATTCTCGGCCGCCCATTGAACGTACGATTCAGCATAGATCGAACCCGAAAGGTGATTGTGAAGATCACCTCCCTTCGGCATCCTGAGCAGAAATGCCAACTGTTGGGGCGGGGACTTGCGCAGAGACTCGAAGTGACGGGCGGTTCGCTCTTCAGCCGAACTTGGCCGCGACGATCCCTTTAGCGCGCTTGAGGATTGGGCTTGTAATGCGAGGACAAAGAATAGGACGAGCACCACCGACCAGGCTGTGTTTGTGAGTGGCGATCTTTTGGAAAAGACACTGCACATCTTTTGGCTCCTGTTCTGATTGTGGAATGGAATAGACAAGGCAGTGCGGATGTCTTCTTGGTGGCTGCCTTTCTATCGAGGGATTGTAGGCGCTCGGAACCGCCGGAGTCTAGATCCACTTTTCATTTGACAAGTTGGTTTGCCAGACCTTAGCGTGAGCCCACTTCGACATCCTTCAACGTTTGCGATCCCAATCCGTGCCGCTAATTCTAAACGACGATAAAGTCTAGTTTGTATCTGTCTAGTCTGCGGTCGTTTTCTGTCAAAAGGCCCAGCGTCCCCAGACAAACAAGCTGGCGAAAAGCGCCAGATACAAGATTGACCAGAAGCTGATCGCCGCCATCCAAACGCGTCGCGCGGCGAGCATGGCAAAGAGGATGAAGATCGGAAACATTGTGATCGTGTAGCGAGGCACGCTGAGCACAAACGTGACGCTGGTGAAGAGCAGCCAGTTGACTGTCATCCACACGCTATAGACTGGCCGTAGTTTTATCCAACTCACCACCGTGCAGACGAAACCAAGCACGATGAATAAAAGTTCCTGAATGCCTATCATCTCCGCGTCAGAAGCTTCACGATCCAGCGCGCTGAGAGTGCTGTCGATCCCGACCCAGGGCCAGGTGAGCGACTTATGGAAGTTTGTGCGCATGATTGACGAGAAGGCGAGCGCGTCGCCGGTGACGTGAAGGTTGAGCAACAGGTAGCCGCCGAATCCCAAACCGATTATTCCGATCGCCAGCCACTGCCATTGCCAACGGCGCGTGGTCCAGTATTGATGTCCAGCCTCGATCACCAGCGCCGGGATGAGCACCAGACCATTTACGCGCGCGAGGCAGGCGCAGGCACCCAGGATGCCGGCCAGCAGCCATAGTTGTTTGCGCGCTGCGAGTATCGTCCCGAGGGCCAGCATCAGAAACAGGCTTTCCGTGTAACCGATGTGCAGGAAGTAGCTGGTGGGAAAAATAAATAGAAACCAGACAGCGCGTTGGGCCAGCTCTTTCGAGTATTCAAGTTTGACCAGGCGATAAAGCAGGATCGCTGTGGCGAGCGAGGCGATGGTTGAGACGATGAAAGCGCTGATGAGGTAGTCGTGGGTGACGAAGGAAATGAGCCTGACGAGCCAGGGAAACAGCGGGTAAAACACCAGGCGCGGCCTCATTTCGTCAGTTGCCAGATAACCAAACTCAGCGAGCTTTTGATAGTTGATCGAGTCCCAGCGATTCCAGATCTCAAACCAGCCGCGCAAGCCGGCAAGCCGTTGGTTTTGCAATGCCTGATAGCTCTGGCCGGCGAATAGAAACAGCAAAGCCTTGACGGCAATGATTATTGCGATCAATCGCAGTTCTTCCGGTTGCAATCCCCAAAAGATCCGTTCATCTTCAGCGAGCCGCTTGTTTGGGTTTTTCGTTTCCATGTTCGGAGGCGAAGTAACGTAGATCATGCGGCGGCCGCTTAGCAACAGAAATTCGCCGAACGTCGGCAGTCACAGTGATGAGATCGAATAGTGGTCCGTCGGCTAATATCTCGGCAGGTGATTTTTCATGGCAGCCATCAGCAAGACCTGGGGAACGAGTGAGGCGGAGCGGCAAAGGGTATTTCCCGCCGACAGCATTATGGCGCAACCCGATGAATCGCTCTTTCGCGGGATCACGATCTCAGCTTCGGAGCAGATCGTATTTCGCTGGTTGTGCCAGATGCGGATCGCGCCTTACAGCTATGATTGGCTGGATAACGGCGGACGGCATAGCCCCCGCGAGCTGACTCCAGGGCTCGACGATCTCGCTCGGGGACAAACCGTGATGCGGATATTTGATCTGGTTGACTTTGCCCTGGACGAGCACCTGACAATTCGCCTTAAGCCCAACCGGCCCGGGCGCAAGGCGTTTGGTGATATCGCGGTTAGTTACGTCGTTATCGCCGATTCGTCCACGGGTTGCAGACTGATCGCCAAGCTCGTGGTTAAGTATCCGCGCAGTGTAATGGGAAAACTGATGCGGGTGATCCTGCCCTGGGGCGATTTGATCATGATGCGTCGCCAGTTGCTTAACTTTAAGACGCTTGCGGAAGAGTCGGCCTCAACCTTGTTAGCGAACCAAATTGATACCACGTAAGTGTCGCCGAGCCCAGGACGGCTTTTCCCCGGCGGTCGATGCTTTAGGTTGCGCCCGTCTGCGGCTGCGGCGGCACTGGGATAGCGTGGACTTCTCTCCGCTGCCTCAGCGCATACTTCAGCGTCTTCACGGTGCTGCCGCCCGCTCCAGTCCAGAACGCAAACACAATCTGCGAAAGATCGACCAGGTGACGATTTCGAATTGCGCTGGCCGTCTTGCGTTTTGGAAGTTGCAACTCGACCACACGATCAAGTTCATCGAGTAAGGGCTGAATCCACTGCGGCTGCTTGAACCGCGTGTAGGGAACTACCGCCCAACAGGTTTCACTATTCTCCAGTAGCCATTCGATTGCCCACTGGTCCACTCCGCGCGCAGTTCCCATCAGCCACGTTCTCCCCTGGGAAAGAAAAGTGGACAGATGCTGCTCGAACAACGTGCGCGCGGTTTCGCGATCTATGTCGCGGGAGCCTGTGATCATTATGGAGCCGTTGACGTTCATCCGCTTGGTGGCAACTCTGTAACGCAAACTTTCAGTATAGGCTCAATGGGAATCGCGCGAGGCAATTCGTCCCTGACGCAAAACTAAATGGTTGCGCTCCGGCGAACCGTTCGCATTAAAGAATGCGGTTCCTTTATACAACGCCGGCGCACCGATGCCTACGAGCTGTTTGACCATGAGAGAAGGGCAGCCCAAAAGGACTGCCCTTCTTACCATCAGACTCACGAAATTGGTGGCCCGGCGACGAGCGCACACTTACAGACCGAAGCGTTGCCTATACTCAGTAGAGGTAATGAACGCCTTCACCATTTCCGCGTTGATGAAGCTTCCGTTAAATTGGTTCAACTTCGTCAGCCAGAAATCGTAGCCAGTGTGGTCCGAGTCCTGCGCATCGTTCGGATTGCGTCGCAAGTAACCAAAGTACTGCATCAGCACGAAGGCGCGATTGAATTCGGCGTTAATGAGATTTTGGTCATCCGCTATGGCCCGCAGCACCTGCGCGCGGCTCATGCCACCCGACGAAAGATCACCCATTAGTTGGTTACGCTTCGACGTGGTCAGCGGACTGCCGGCATTCGCGTTCAGGGCATCGACAAACTGCGCCGATGTCATCGATGCCGGAAAGGCCATAGTGAAGCGAGCGCGCTGCACAAAATCTGCTGTGAGCGCCTGCTTCTTGCTTTCCAGCAACGCCTCCCAACCAGACTGTCCCACCACTACGCCCTCGCCAATCTCCTGCGTGTCAGGCAGGAATTCAAGCAGACGCACCACCGGGACTGCGATCTGATGCGAGCCACCAAGAGTTGATGTGCCGGTACCGTCACCGTAGGCCGTCTTGTAAATTCTCTCGACCAGATAACCTGTTTGCTGAAACTCGATGGACAAGTAAAAAGCGCCCGAGACGTTATTCCGCTTGTTATCGATGCACGCCTGATTTGCGCCGCAGAGAGTAATCTCGTTGATCCAAAAAGCGTTGCCACTTGAATCCGGTTCGCGGTTTAGAAAGTCGAGATAATGGAGGCGCACAAAGAAGCTGGCTGTATCGATGGGATTGACTCCGTTTGCGAGATCATTGTCGGCGACGCTCACAGTCGCGGTCGATTGCGCGCCTATTGAACCGCCGATTGCGTCACTTAAAGTGGCGCTAAATGTCTCCTGACCTTCCTGGTATCTGTCGTCGATAATGAAGACGGAGATCACTTTGGACGTTTCTCCAGCGGCGAACCGAATAGTCTTAATTCTGATCTCGTAATCGCATCGCGAGGAACCAATATTAGTCAGAGCATTGCAATTCTGTGCGCCGGCCGTATCGCCGGTCGCAAAGCGGACGCTGGCGGCACCGGTCGTGTCTCCCGTGCGCGTGATTGTAAGGTTGACGTGCGGGTCGCCCTCACCCACCGGATAAGAAGCTGCGCTGAACTCAATACCCGTCGGCACTGCGTTGACGGCGGTGGAGTCAATCGTGGCGGCGCCATTTAGCGCAAAGACTCTGCCGGTGGTCGAGGCGCTGGTGGTCAGGGTGATGCTGGTGTTGGCGATAATGTTTCCGCGGAAGACGGTGGATGTTCCGATGGTTGCGGAAGATCCGACCTGCCAGTAGACGTTTTTTCCTCGGCCGCCGCTACTCATCACAACCTGCGAACTGCTGGCAGTGGTCAGGGTGGTGCCAATCTGAAAAATGAAGATCGCGTCCGGGTTGCCGCCATCGTTGAGGGTGAGGGTTGAGTTAAGCTGCGCTGAAGTATCAAAACAATAGACGCCCGGAGTGAGCGAGAGAAATCCCGGAGTCTGTCCCAGGATGTTGCCGGTTAAGTTAGTTCCGCAAGTTTGACCTTTAAGATTGTTGTAGGCAGTCAGCGCGCTGTTCTGGGCCGGGCCCGCGAGAGATCCGACGCCGGTGTAAATCTGGCCATTCTGCACTACTGCGGGTGGAAATCCAGTGACCGCACTCCCGGGGCTGACTCCTATGTTGCCGGAGATAACGGCCGGACCGGTGGCGGTGATTGCGGTGCCGCCCAGGACGGCAAAGCTCTCTGCCGCACCCAGTGGCGGTACGCTTTGAGCCGATGCTGGTCGTAGTCCGCTGGCGAAGAAGAGTGTGATCAGAAATAACGTGGATAACGAAAAATGTAGGACAGGCATTCCTGCGTGTCCGTTTCTTTGTGATGAGATTGTTCGAGTAATAGACCGCATAGATATTTCTCCTGCTTGAAACGAAAAGCCAGCACGCCTTTCACATTTTGAGTGGATCGAATCAACCCCTTGCCGCTCAGAAGCATTTCCACAGAGTCTTCTGGTCAAAGGCAAGCGCGAGCGAAAACGACACCAACGAGGCGTATTGGCGGGGCGTTATGTGAATCTGTCTCAGGATCGCAAACAGGAGAGTCAGAAACGGGGATTGGCGCAAGCATCCGGGGTCCAGCGTCGGAAGTTAGATGCCTAACCCAATATAAAGCTGAAATACCGCTCAGTCTGTGCGCTGGCACACAGACACCGTTATAGCGTGAAAAGGGGTGAGTGGAAATTCTTTTGGAGGCTGGGCCAAATAGTCCCGGAGCGCGTGACCGGGCGAGGGCGTGGGTAATCTCACTCGCCGCCGGGTAGGAATTGGTTAAGTTGACTAGAGATGAGAATTGAGCCGAGCAGGACTCGAACCTGCGACCCACTGGTTAAAAGCCAGTTGCTCTACCGACTGAGCTATCGGCCCACATCAAAAACACGGTGACGGCATTCTACCGATTGAAAAGTCCAAAGTCCAAAGTCGATTGTGATCTAAGCAATTCAGAATTCAATCCCCAGAATTCAGACCTGAATTCAACCGTTCAGAGCACACAACCTTCAAGGTTCACTTAGAGGTAACCCGCTCGTTCTTACCTTGGTCGCGCGACTGCGACCGCGTCGCTCTCGTCCACCGCGCCATCCGGCGAAATAGTGCTGCTTGAATTGTTCTCACCAGGATCCTGATTCGCGCGGCTCTCTTCAATTTCCTTTAGCGTCTCGCCGTCCGTGGCGTCTGAATGACGCTCTCGCAGAAGTTCATCGATACTCTCTCGAGTTTCAGCTATCTCTTGTTTCGAGTCTTCCATTGTTCGTCTTCCCTCCTAAAAACCAACTCGCGCAAAGACGGGCACGGCTCAGGCCTAGTCTGCTATTTTAATATGAACCAAAGCTTATCAATTGCCTGAAGAACCGAAACAGTACCCGCTGCATATATACCTGCAACTATATCGTCGCTCATGATTCCGAGTCCGGTCGGAAGAGATTCTAATCTACGCGCCGGATATGGCTTAACAATGTCGAAAAATCTGAAGGCCACGAAGGCGGCGATAACTATGGGAGGAACAAGCACACCAAAGTAAAAAGCCGGGATAAAGACAAACGCGATCAACTGGCCGGCAACTTCATCGATAACAACTAGGCCAGGGTCCTTACGTCCGATGATCTTCTCAGTTCGACTGGCGGCCCAGGTCCCCACCAGTGTTATGACTCCAATCACCAGCAGAAGAACTGCGGTGAAGAAGAAGCTGAGGCTTTCCAGGTATGCGTCGCCTAGCGCGTCTGGTTTGAGCCATTGATTCTGGAGAGCGAACAAATAGACTTGAGCAACCGCATACCGAAGGAGATAAAACAACCCTACGCCCACGAGTGAGCCCCAAGTGCCCGGCGCCAGCGGAAGATAACCAACCCCGCATGTTGCTATGGCCAGCGCCAGATAATCTTTTGCTGAGCGCACGGGCCGCTGCTTGGCAACGTCATCTGCGGCGGTGCTAACAGTGGGATTAAGCTCGTCGCTTGATTCTTTGGTCGTCATTTTTAAGAGCTATCAATTTAACCCCTACGATACCAGAGGTTCTGGAACAGCCACTCGTAGCAAAGGATCGCAGTACTCGTTCAGATTCAAAAGCGGAGCAATTCATAAAGTTCTTCACGTCTGGAAGTCAAAGCAAAGTGAGAATTGGGTACGTAGCCTTGTCTCGGTTTGAATGCGGCATTGATTTGCCGCTTCACTTTTGCTTCTCTAATTCTGCCTTTTTAGTTCTTGGAATGAGCGGAAGCACTCTCCCGTCCTCAAGCGCGCGGCCTTGATCGATGCTGTTCACATCGACGACAAACTGCGTCCGTCGCGTAACCCTACGGAGTATTTGCTTCAGCGATTTGTCGTCGAGTTTCGTGAGATCCAACCCGGCCGTTGCTAACTCCGCGCGCAGGATGGCGACGCGATTGGTTCCCCGCGAATACACATCCGGATAAACGTGCAGCACCCGCTCCTCGACTACGACGGTGTCGTAGTTAATATCAACCGGCACTTCGGCATCGAGCCGCACCACCAGCATCCGCGAGCTGCGCTTCGCCGCTTCGATGCGCTTCGGCGAGACGGGCGCACCGCGCGCGGCAATTATTTTCTCGGCGAGATCGTAGAGCTCGGACCGCAGCATGCGCACACAACCGTGTGAGACAAGATTGCCAAGATCGCCGGTGCCGCGTGCTTGATGGATGAGAAAGCTGTCGCCCAAAGGAATCTTCATTTTGCCGAGCGGGTTGCGCGGATCGCTGGCCTTGATCACCTCGCCCGGACTGACGCCCTTCATTTCCCGAACCCAACCGCTCGCGGGCGGTATCCAGGCCGGGTTCCAAATGATCTCGGTCGCTTTCCGGTCGCCGATGTAGAGCGGATGCGCTTTCATCCCAACGCCGACATAGTAAGACTTCACTTCTTTGCCGTTTTGCCAGAAGGTCAGGCGAAAGGAAGGGAGGTTCAACGTGATGCGGATGTCGGGTTGGTTTGGCTCAAACTCCGCCAGCTCGATCGTTCCGCCCGTAAGTTTATCCGACCGCTCCGATTCGTGCCGATCGTTTGCCGTCTGCGCCACCGCGATTTGTCCGGTGACGATGAAGACGAGAAAGAGAGCCAGCACTGATGCCGCGACGGTGGTGCGTAACTCCAGGCCGATCCAGTCTTTGAACTTAAGTTGCTTAGGCATATTTCTATTGCGGTCTCCTGTAAGGCGCGTCGCTGTTCAATCTCTACCTGGTGAAGCTCAAACCAGCGTTTCACCTGCGTGACCGGAAGGAGCCGAGTCAGTATTCGTTCGGAGATTACAAATTTAGATTTATCGGAGTTGCTAAATTAGCTTACCAGTAGCATGGGCGCGAATCCAGTGAACCGGATTGACGACAGTGGGCCAGCTTGGTTGTGGCACGCGCATCCTGCGCTTGATCACGGGCGGGACGCCCGTGGCACGATTAAAACTGATCCACTACCGGATAAACCGCTCGCCGGCGATAGAGAGTAGGTTGTGAAGGTGAATGAACGCTTTACAAGCGGACTAGTGGGAAGGATACTTTGGCCTAGTATTAGAAAGACGGATCCGCCCAACTCTTACGCGCCACTCCCAGAGCGCCAGATTGACCTTCAATTTCGCGATGCAAGTCACTCCCGACGTTACCGAGCCTAAGAGCAGGCTCAAACTAACCTCAGACGCGCGAGACCTGATCGGCGTTGTTGATGCACTGCCGGCAATGGTGCACGTGCTAGCGACGAGCGGCCGGGTTGTCCACACCAATCAGCTCGCTCGCGAAACGTTCTCCAACGCCGATGGCGAATCAGTCTACGGCGAGAGCGACTATCTTCCTGACATGTTGCCCTGGCGCGCTGAAGAGGCAGCGCGTCGAAGCCTGATTGCAGCTATCGGCAAGGCTGCAAAGGGTGAGGCGTCGGAATTCGAAACTGAGCTTGGTGCGCGAGACGTGCGACGGTTGGTCGTGGCGGTGACAGTCGCTCCGGCGCTCGATGCAGCAGGTAAGGTCAGGCATATCGTTGTTTCCGCCACCGACATCACGGGACACCATGCGGCTGCCAGAACGCGCGAGGAGCGTTTGCGTCTCGCGCTTGAATCAGCGCGCATGGGCATTTGGGACTGGAACATTCGTGAGAACAAAATGGAGTGGGCCGCGAATCTCGAATTCAACTTCGGGCTGGAACGTAACACTTTTGGCGGCACCTACGAAGCCCTTTTGGAGTTGGTCCACGAAGGCGATCGTGAACGTCTGAGAGCAGAAGTCAGCCAGGCTCTGGCGGGTGGCGGCGAGTACAAGATTGAATATCGGGCGGTGCGTCCCGATGGCGAAGTACGCTGGATGTGTACAGACGGCAGGATCGTTAAAGACGAAGACGGGCGCCGGGTGCGGATGCTCGGAATCAATGTAGACATCACAGAGCGGAAACTCGCCGAGGAGAAACGGCGGGAAGCGGAAGCGATGCTGGCCACCGCTCTGCGCACGAGCCGCGAAGGATTCGTGCTGCTGCGTCTCCGCGATGAGATGTTTATCGACGTCAACGAGGGCTGGCTTGAAACCACTGGTTTCGACCGCGCTGAGGTGATTGGGAAAACGAGCTCCGAGGTAAATGCCTGGGGGAGCCCGGCGGATCAGAAACGGTTTGCAGACGCAATGCAGGAATTCGGTGCGGTGCAGGATTTCGAGTTTAGCTACCGCCACAAATCTGGCGAGTTGCGTCAGGCTTCGTTTTCGGCGGAGATTGTGAGTCCCAGAGGAGAGCCGTGTGCCCTGATCATCGGGCGCGACATCACCGAACAAAAACAGGCACGCGAAGCCTTGCGCGAAAGCGAGGCGCGCCTGCGCCGGCTGGTTGAGTCAAACGTCATTGGCGTCATCTTCGCAGATTTTCAGGGCCGCATCACGATGGCTAACGACGCCTACTTGCAAATTACCGGTTACAACCGCGAGGACTTTGAGTCTGGCAAAGTGCACTGGACGCAGATGACACCGCCCGAATACCGGCCCAAAGATGAACTGGCCATGGCGGAATTAGTCAGCGCCGGTAAGTGTACACCCTTCGAGAAAGAGTACTGCCGCAAGGACGGCAGCCGAGTGCCGATATTGATAGGCATCGCGCTGCTGGAAGAAGGAAAGGATAAATGCGTCGCGTTTATTCTCGATCTCACCGAACGCCAGCGCGCGGAAACAGCTTTGGCGCAAAGCGAGAATAGGTTGCGCACGATAATTGAGACTGAGCCGGAGTGCGTAAAGATCATCGGCCTCGACCACACGTTGCTGGAGATGAATCCAGCGGGGTTGAAGATGATCGAGGCGGAGTCGTTGGAGCAAGTACAGGGACACTCGGTTCTGAGTATTGTGGCGCCGGCATATCGAGCGGCATTTCAATCGCTGACCCAGAGAGTTTTGCGCGGCGAGACTGGCACGCTCGAGTTTGAAATTGTAGGGCTTAAGGGCAGGCATGGCTGGCTGGAAACCCACGCTGTCCCGTTGCGCGACCGTGAGGACAAGATCATCGCACTGCTTGGCCTGACGCGCGACATCACTGATCGCCGGCTGGCCGAAAACGATTTGAAGGCTTCGCGTGAACAACTGCGAAACCTTACCGATCGCCTGCAACTTGTGCGTGAAGAGGAGAGTACGCGCATAGCGCGTGAACTTCACGACGAATTGGGGCAGGCCTTGACGGGCGTCGTCATCGATTTGTCGTGGCTGGAGGAAAAAATTTTCGATCAGGAGCATATGTCGCGATCCGAGTTGATCTCCAAAATTCGCTCTGCGACGAAGCTGGCTCAGTCAACCGTAGACACAGTTCGCCGGATCGCTACGGAGTTGAGGCCGGCGCTGCTCGACGACTTTGGCGTGGCGGCCGCCATCGAGTGGCAGGCGCAGGAGTTTCAGCAACGAATGGGCATACCCTGCGAAGTAGAGTCGAGCTTGTCACGCGCTCCCTCTGCTCAGGTCTCGACCGCTGTGTTCCGCATCTTTCAGGAAGCGCTCACGAACATTGCGCGTCATGCCGGCGCTTCCAGAGTGCGCATTACGTTGCGAGAGGTGGATGACAGTGTGTGGCTCGAAGTGAGCGATGATGGTCGCGGCATAACTGAAGCTGATTTGGTAAAGGCGCGTTCGCTCGGCCTTACCGGCATGAGAGAGCGAGCACTTCTGCTTGGTGGCTCAGTTCGTATTGTGGGCGTGCCCGGCCAGGGAACCACCGTCAGCGTATCGATACCTTCAGGTTTCGGCTCCGAGGGGCAGCCGGCCCATGGCGAGCTGAAGCTATGATTAAGATCATCATGGCCGACGATCATGAAATTGTCCGGAAAGGATTAGTTCAGATCGTTTCCGGCACTTCGGAGATGCAAGTTGCCGCCGAGGTTGGCAGCGCCCGCGAGTTGCTGGAAGAGTTGCGCCGAGCTCAGTACGACGTCGTAGTGCTGGACATCAAGATGCCGGATAAGGCCCATCAGCAGTCTGGCCAGAGCGGGTTGGACGCTTTGATTGCAATCAAACGAGATTACCCAAAGCTGCCGGTTCTGATACTCAGTACCCACTCCGAAGATGAGTATGCGCTCCGAGTACTGGCGATGGGTGCGGCTGGATACATGAATAAGCACGTGGCGCCACAGGAATTGATCGGGGCTATCACACGTGTCTACGCGGGAAAGAAATATGTCAGCCCCACGCTGGCTGAAAAACTCGCGCTCAGTATTGGTAAAGAAACTGATAGGCTGCCGCACGAAGCGCTCTCCGTACGAGAATTCCAGGTCATGATTATGATTGCGGAAGGGAAGCCATTAAAGGAAATTGCCTACGATCTGGACCTAAGCGAGAAGACCGTCAGCACGTATCGCACGCGTGTGCTTCAAAAATTTGAGATGAAAAAGAATATTGAGCTTGCCCGCTACGCCGTAAAGCATGGACTGATCGAATAGCTGATCCTCCTTGCCCTGATGGCCCACACCACCCACTTCCCTAGACATAACCTCACTCTGCGGCTTCTTCGTCAGGAAAACCCTACAAGTTAATTGGGTCTTTAGCTGACAGCCAACCAGCCCCCGGCGGGCTACACTCTCGCCTCCCCTCCCAATACTTGTGCCAACTGCGATCCTTTGCGAATAGTTGGACTTGAATACGCCGTTAGGACAAACAATCGATTTATTTTTGCTGCTGCTCCGCCGCGATCGAGTATTGGCGGGAAGTTTATGAACTTGGGCGCGCAAATGCGTCTAGAAAAAGAATTGGAAAAGCCGCACACTCCCGCGCATTCGTGGAGTTACAAAACGGGAGTGGGTGGTGCGCTTACGCGAGTGGGGGCGCTTGCGTGAGCGGGAGGAGGGGCTCGTTATTGAGTCTCTCCTCCAAATTGTAATGGCACCTCAAGAGGTTGCCATAAAACGAGAGCGCCAGGTTCCGCAACCTGGCGCTTTGTGTTTATGAAATGGTGAGCCGAGCAGGGCTCAAACCTGCGACCCGTTGACTAGGTGTGCGTTTACAGACAGGTTCGTCTCGAGTTGTGCGCCTTCGGATGACTAGGGTCGTTCGCTTCTGTGTGACGGTATTGTGCCGGGAATTCCAACAGAGCTATCGCGAACGCAAATAGCTCCGTATAGGACAGTATCTAAACCGCTGAAAGACCTCTGCGACCGCCACCGTGAGAATTGTTTAGTCTAGTAACTTTAACGGGCTCGGATTCCTACTCCCAACCCGCCTACCGATCCTTTCAACAAGTTAGCCGCCTTGAGAATCTATGTTAGGCTAACGCTGATTGAGGCTTAAGACTCAACGATCATGAAAGCTAGTTCAAGTTTTTGAACCCTGAGCTTGGCGGTTGCGGGAAATCCAAACTTTCTCGGCTTCAGAGAGTCCTTTTCGGCGGCGGTGCGCCGATCAAATCGGATTGCTGCAACACTGTCTTTTGTGAGAGGAGTCATGCAGACTTCAAACCAACCGCTGTCCGCCGTCCCAGCGACTCGCGGCCTCCCCAGCGGACGACCACTTCAAATGTAGATGCCCAATGATTTAGCACGCCGAGGCTTTCCGTGACCCGTCACTAAATCTGGGGCCCGAATTTGAGAGTTAAAAATGTTCACTCCATATGCTCGCAACGCGCCGCATAAGCGCGTCACCGTTCTACTCCTCGCGTCGCTCTTCGTGAATCTCCTGTTCGCGCACCCGGCCTTGGCGGCGCCGCGCCATTCGCCCGCGCAGGTTAACGATGTGCCCTTCGTAAGGGTACTTAACATGCCCGTCAACGATATCGCCTACGATAAGTTGTCGAAGAAGCTTTTCGCGAGCGTGCCCTCGAGGGCTGGCGCGGGAGGCAACGCCGTGACTGAAATCGATCCGGCGACAGGCGCGCTGGGCACTTCAGTCTTCGTCGGCAGCGAACCAAATAAGCTCGCCCTCTCCGACGACGGGCAGGCTCTCTATGTCGGTCTCGACGGCGCAGCGGCGGTTCGCCGTGTGGATGTGGCCACGCACACGGCCGGTACGCAGTTTAGGATCGGATCCGACCAGTTCTCGGGCTCGGCCTTCACGGCCGGCGACCTGGCCGTCGTGCCTGGCAACCCGAACGCAGTCGCGGTGGCGCGCGTCCAGCCGGGTCTGAGCCCGCCGGGTACGGGCGTCGCTGTCTACGAGAACGGTATGCAGCGGCCGAACATAGCGTTGAGCATCCAGGGCCCCTCTTACATCGCCTTCGGCGCGACCGCCTCGATTCTATACGGCAGTGTGCTCTTCGGCGGCTCCCTCAAGAAGATGACCGTGGACGCGTCGGGTGTTACCTCAGCCGGTGAGCCCTTGCCCAACTTCCCCGGCGAGATACAGTTTGAGGGCGGTCGCCTCTACAACGAGCGCGGACAGGTCTATGACCCGACGACCGACGCACTCGCAGGCACCTTCACGAACGCCGGCTTCGGCCCCTTCGTGGTGGACGCGGCTGTTGGGCGAGCATTCTTCATCGTTGACGCTCAGACGCACGGCAACAATCCGGTGACGCTGCGCGCCTACGACGTCAACACCTTCGCGGCCGTCGGCGATATTGCGATCGGCGGCGTCATCGGCACGCCGACGAGCCTCGTGCGGTGGGGCTCAAATGGACTGGCGTTCCGCACAAACAGCAACCAGCTCTTCCTAATCCAGACCGCGCTCATCCCCTCGCCTGACCCCGTGCCCGAAGCGACGCCCACTCCCTCCCCAACAGCATCGCCTACGCCTGCCCCCGTCGAGGCGAGCGTGCGCCACGTGCCGTTGGTAACGAAAGACCTCGCTTACGTCTCTTCCACGCAGGCCATCTATGCGAGCGTGCCTTCCGTGGCTGGGCCGTCCGGCAACAGCGTCGCGGCGATTGACCCGGCAACTGGTACAGTCGGCACGCCCGTTTTCGTCGGCAGCGAGCCTACAAAGCTCGCCCTGGCCGACGATGGGCAAACTCTTTACGTCGGTCTCAACGGCGCGTCATCCGTCCGGCGCTTCGACACGGCTACGCAGACTGCCGGGTTGCAATTTTCGCTGGGCACCGGGCCCGCGAACCCAATCTCGGGCGGCTTCTTCTCCGCGGCTGACCTCGCCGCGATGCCTGGCAATCCGGGCTCGGTAGCCGTCTGCCGCATCACCACAGACTTCAACGCTGAGACCAGTCTCTCGGTCTACGACGACGGAGTAAAGCGTCTCAACGACAGCAACGGTGTCGGCAGAGACATCGAGTTCTCCTCGTTGCCCACACGCATTTACAGCAATCCGCTGAGCTTCGGCTCTGGCGTCCAGCGTAACGCAGTCAGCGCCGCAGGCGTCTCGTTTGAAAGTTCAACGGGGGTGGGCAAGGGCGGCTCGATCAAGTACGCGGGGGGGTTGATCTACACTTCGAACGGCTCGGTCTTTGACCCTGAGACGGGTGAGCTGAAGGGAACGTTCTCGCTCGGCGAGACGGGCTCGGGCCCCAACTTGATGACCGTGGATGTCGCGCTTGGGCGCGCCTACTTCTTCCTTATTCCTTCGGGTGGCCGCGGCCGCCTCAGCGTCTTCGACATCAACACGTTTCTGCCGCTCGGCGAGGTCCCCGTTCAATACAAGGCGGACGCAGTCGAGGGTCAGTTGTTCGAGTATTCGAGTCTCCTACGCTGGGGGCAGAACGGCTTGGCGTTCCGCACGACCTCGCACGTCACCATCATCCAGAGTTCGCTCGTCGGCCCCGGCCCCTTTCCGGCCGCTACGCCGACGCCGAGCCCGACGCCGACGCCATCCCCTACACCGCAGCTCCCGACCTTCGTCAGGCAGATTAACCTGCCAGTCAGGGATGTTGTCTACAATGCCGCGACGCAAAAGCTCTACGCGAGTGTATCCGGCGCCGCCGGCGCCCCTCGCGGTGACAGCATTACTCTGATCGACCCCGCGACGGGCGCGCTCGGCACATCCGTTTCCACAGGCGCCGGCACAGAGCCCGACAAGCTCGGGCTCTCTGACAACGGACAGGTGCTCTGGCTCGGCTACAACGGCATCAACGTCCCGCGCGGCCCGGGCGCCATACGCCGCTTTGACATCGCGACGCAGACCCTGGGTCCGGATATATCTCTGGGCGCGGACCCCAACTTCGGCAACCCGCAGTTCGCCTACGACATCGCCGTCGCGCCTGGTAACCAGAACCTGATCGCAGTGGCGCGCTACGCTGGCGGGAGCCCGCCGCAGCAGGGCGTCGCCATTTTCGACAACGGCGTGCAGCTAACAAAGACGACGCCGGGGCACGTCCAAGGAAGCGTGTCTGTGGCCTTCGCATCGTCGCCTGGCACGCTTTACGGCGGCAGCACCGAGACCGGTTTGAAAACCATCGCCGTGGACTCGACTGGCGCGACCGTCACCAGCACGGCGCCCTACAAGTTTGGGTCAGCCGTCGAGTTCCGTAACGGCCTCCTCTATTCCGGTCAAGGGCAGGTGCTCAACCCGGCTACGAGCGTGCTGCTCGGCAGGTTCAACAGCTCCGTCAGTTTCCGCGCGATGGCCATCGACACCGTGCTCAACCGAGCCTTTTTCGCGACGTCGGGAGACTCCTTCGGCTCTGGCCCGATAACCATCACGGCCTACGATCTGACCACGTTCGTGCCCGTCGGGCGCGTAACGCTGCCGTTCGCGGGGTTTCCAACGCGGCTCGTGCGCTGGGGCGTAAACGGGCTGGCAGTGCGAGCGTGGACCAGCCCATTCTCGGGCATCGACGGCAAGCTATACATCGTCCAGAGCGCGCTCGTCTCAACGGCCGCGCCTATCCCGACTGGCGTCCAGTTCACCGCGTCCGCGCAAACGGTGTCGGAGAGCACCAGCTCCATCGTCTTCAACGTCATCCGCACAGGCGACCTCTCCGTCGCCTCGACGGTCGAGTATGCGACGGCGGACGGCACCGCGTCCGAGCGCAGCGATTACACGACCGCGCTCGGCACACTCCGCTTCGCACCCGGGGAGGCTAGCAAGACCGTGAGGGTCTTCCTGACGAACGACACATACCAGGAGGGCGACGAGACGTTTGGCCTCACGCTCAGCGGCGCGTCGGGCGCCGAGATCACGTCGCCCGCGAGCAGCACGGCAACGATCCAGGACGACGACTTCTTCCCGCAGCCGGGCAACCCTGTAGACGGCTCAAGCTTCTTCATCCGCCAACACTACCGCGACTTCCTCAACCGCAACGCCGACACGAGCGGCCTCCAGTTCTGGTTTAACGAGATCGAGCAGTGCGGGGCCGACGCGCAGTGCCGCGAGGTCAAGCGCATCAATGTCTCGGCGGCCTTCTTCCTCTCCATCGAGTTCCAAAACACAGGCTTCCTCGTCTACCGGCTGCGCCAGACCTCGTTCGCGACCGGCGAGACACTCGGGTTGGGCGCGTTCCTCAAGGACACGCAGGAGATAGGGCAGGGTGTCATCGTTGGGACGCCGGGCTGGGAGCAGCTACTGGAAACGAACAAACGTGACTTCCTGCCGCGCTTCGTGGCGCGGCCGGAGTTCGTCGCCGCATATCCCGCGTCGCTGACCCCGGCGCAGTTCGTCGACGCGCTCAACGCGAACACGAAAGATCCGGAGCAGCCGTCCGCGGGCGGCTCGCTCACGCAGGCGGAGCGCGACCAGCTCGTCGCAGATCTCACGGCGGGGACGAAGACGCGTGCGGAGGTGTTGCGGGCAGTGGCAGAGAACTCCATCTTCAGCCAGCGGCAGTTCAACCGTGCGTTCGTCTACATGCAGTACATCGGCTACCTGCGTCGTAACCCGAACGCCACGCCGGATACAGGCTTCGCTGGGTACAACTTCTGGCTCAAAAAGCTCAACGACTTCCACGGAGACTTCATTGGGGCCGAGATGGTCAAGGCTTTCATCAGCTCCAGCGAGTATCGCAAGCGCTTCGCGCCGTGAGCATTCATCTTATCTTTCCCTCCTCGTGTTTGTGCGGAAGGAGATTGAACCAAATTTCGCGGACTGGGAGCCGTCACGGTCGTGCGGTTTTTACGAATCACTCCGTAGCGTTCCAGAAGAGTTGTCACCGCGGCGGCACAAAAACGGACGGCGTGTTGAATGCTGCCGTGTAGTTAACTCGTGATTCCTTTAGTAAGCGGGGGTGATGCGAGATTTATTAACTTTTGTTACCAGTTGCAGCCGCCAACGAGTCCATCTGTTACTCCTGGGTGCGGAGTTGCAATTTGAATTGCCGACGTGTAGCTAAAGCGAATTGCGCCCAGGCATCGTTGGCTTAGATAGATCGCCCCGTGTGTTGCTTCCGCTCCAGCGCATCTTCTATCCAGCCGCTCATCGTCTCCAAACGCATCCGCCAGTCACTCAGGGCGGCAACACATCGTCGCCGGTCGCTTGTCGCCCGGTCGCCAGGTGAGGCGAGTGCGTGTTCGATGGCCCGAATGAAACTCGGCGGATGTTTATCGGCAATGGTCATGACGTCATGTTGGCGATTGAAGTCACACACTGACGGTAGCGCCGTAGCAATGACGGGCTTGCCCATGGCTAGATATTCGTTGATTTTGGTCGGCACCACGGTGCGGGTGTAAGCACTTCTCATATAAGGCACCGTGCAGACATCGAATTGCGCTATGTAGTTCGGTAACTCCCGATGTGGGCGATGGCCCAATAGGTGAACATTATGGAACCGACTCAGTTTCGCGGTCTCAGTCTGAAGTGGGCCAACGTAGACCCAGGACCAGTTCGATCGCGCGCGCGCCATTG
This sequence comes from Pyrinomonadaceae bacterium, assembly GCA_031392315.1. GTDB lineage: Bacteria > Acidobacteriota > Blastocatellia > Pyrinomonadales > Pyrinomonadaceae > PSRF01. The sequence goes on from JANMVC010000309.1 coordinate 18,406, forward strand.
CCTCCAATAGATCTATGTCGACATGGCGGTGTATGCCTCCGACATAGCCGACGATCGGCCGCTTCAGATCGCGCAAAAGTGACAATCGTTGCCCGTTGCCGTCGTGCGACGCCGCCGTTGCCACGCTTTCTCTAATCGAAAACAGTTCCAGATCGACGCCGTAGGGAATAATGCGCACTCCATTAGCCCCGCCAGAGCAGCGCGCGGCCAGTTCGGGCTCCTGCGCAAACACCAGGTCGCTCATTTCGATTAGCGCTCTCTCGCTCTGCGCCAACCGCTGCGGATCTGATGCGAGTTGTGAGAAGTCGGCAACGCAATAGTAGAGAACGAGACTGCGAGGCGTTCGCAAGAGACGAATAATATCGTTTGCCGTGTTGGTCGGAAGAAACGACCACAGAACCGGATCCCGCAAGCCGAGCTTGCTGGCCGCCTGAGCAATTGCCTTCAACAGCACTCGCCGGTTCAGCGTTTCTTGCCAGGGTGCGCCGAACGGCGGCATTACCAATGGGGAGCAAATAAAAAGATTAGGTTCGATCTGGCTCACGCCACGGCGCGCCGCTGCGCCCGCCCAACGCGTCACACGTTGGCGAACCCTCCGCGCGTCTTCCCATCTTGGCGAACGTACTCCGGTATTCTCGACATAGAGAACCCGGTTACCCGCACGGGCTAATCGAGAGGCAATTTCCTGCGGACCCTGCCAGAGAAAATCCCACTCGACACTGGAGATGATAATGAAGTCTCGACCACTAAGCATGAACAAACGGAGCGAGCCACGAGAACTTATGCGACTATAGATGATAATCAGAGATTAGCGAACTGCCGTCAACGCTGTTTGTTCGCGACCAGCCGGCTGGTGAGAACTTTGGTCGCACAGTTTATATTGATGCCTGGAGTCTAGGCTCAGCGAGCGCTCAACGCCCAGACCGGCAGCGCTGTCTGATAGTTGAAAGCATTTCACCGAACTAAAATCATTTGCCTTCATTAGTCCCAAACCCAGAGCCTGCGATCAGCGTGGTTATGCCGGTGTACAACGGCTTGCCGTTTCTATCGGCCAGCATCGAGAGTATCTTGCGTCAGAGCTTTACCGATTTTGAATTCATCATTCTCGATGACGGCTCGACCGATGGGTCAGCCGAGGTTCTCAGACAATGGGCCCGAAAGGATCCACGCATTCGTCTACTCGCTACCAACCGGAAGAGTGGACTTTCAGGTAGCTCGAATCTGCTGGCTGCAAAAGCTCAGGCGCCTCTGGTGGCGCGGATGGACGCTGATGATATAGCTCATCCGGACAGGTTGCGTCGTCAGTGGGAAGTAATTGAAGGCAATCCTGCCATCGTATTAGTAGGGGCGCTGAGCGATGGCATTGACTCGGATGGCAACCAGGTGCGACCGCGCGACCGCTGGCGATTGCTACGCAGATCGCCTTTTCCGCCTTTTCCTCACGGCTCAATAATGTTTCGCCGCAGCGTTTTTGAAGATGTAGGCGGCTATAGCCAACAGTGCATCGGCTGGGAGGAACACGAGCTGTTTATGAGAATGTCTCGGAAGGGCCAGATCGTGGTGATACCGGACGTTCTCTATAGCTATCGGTACCATGTTGATTCCGCGACCATCGAGTTTTCACCTGACCAGGCCGCACACATAGCTGAGTTGCGCAGTCGCTGCATCGCCGAACTCCGAGCCGGACGTGATTATCAGTCGGTGCTGAATGGACCACCCAACGGGCGCATCTCGCAACCAGCAGCAATGGCCGCCCTTTACACGCCAGCCGCGATGCGTCTTTGGGCGGGAAATTCTCCAAAGGTTCTCGGTGCAGTCATGGCTGGGCCGGCTACCGTGTGGAATCCTCAACGGGTACTGCTGCTGCTGTGGGGAGCATGGGCTGCTGCGAGCCCGGCAAGCCTCCGCACTCTGATGCGCTCGTTCATTCGTATCCGCGATTTTCTGGCCGGCTTTCGGATCAAGGATGGGAGTCCGTCCGAATGGCGTTTCGAGTAATCGTCGGCTGTTTGTGTTCAGAGTTCCACCTTTAGTTTCTTACAGGTGCAAGCTAACGCTTGAACTCTAAACTAAACCACTACTGTTCATCCTTGCTGTTTTGGGATTTCCTAACCTCTCATGCTATCTTGCGTCGGCCGCTAAGAACCTAATTTTTGTCGCCGAAATCGTCCCCACGGCGGCGCGAAAATGTACCTTTGCTGATAATGATCTGCGCGCTACCCCCCTGCCTCAACCCAGTGAATTAGCTACTCTGACGCTCCTCGCCAGCGCGTCGAAGGATGGTGTTAGGTTGATCGCGCATGAACTCGAGGGGAAAAGTGAGATGGTGATCGGTGCAGAAACTTCTCTCCGTTGGCACGGCACCGGTATCGGCGAGATCGTTTCGCTAGGGACCAATCGCCGCGCTCTGAGATCGCTCGCCCGCCACGATCTCAGAAGGACGTATGCCGCATGCTGATGATTGGAGCGGCGTGCGTCAGACGTTTGCGCGGCTATTTTTGGGACTGCCTCTAAGATCGAATGCCTTTTCCATTCCCAGACAGAGATTATGTTTCGCCCGGCCTGAGCGTGGTCCTGCCGGACGTGCATTTTCCTCATATGCGAGTGGGTGATCGCTCGAGCCATCCGTGGCAGTATCTCCGTCGCGAAGTGCCCCACCGTTGGTACGCCGACGACCGATTTCCCCTCATGGGTTTTGTGAATCGTGATGAAGCGGCGATTCTGTACAACATCGCGCTGCAATTCGCGGGCAAACCAGTCCTTGAGATTGGAGGCTGGCTAGGGTGGTCCACCTGTCACCTCGCCTTAGCAGGGGTGAAGCTCGATGTCATCGATCCCGCTCACTCAGACCCCGACCTGCGTGCGATCGTCGATCAGTCGCTCGCCGGCTGCGGGGTGTCGGCAAATGTGCGTCTCGCCGCCAGCCGGAGTCCGGAAGGTGTTCATGTGCTGGCCGCCGAGCACGGGAAAACCTGGGCTCTGTTCGTCATCGATGGTGATCACGAGCACCCGGCGCCGGAGAGCGACGTCCGCGCGTGTCTGCCTTACGCCGACCGAGACTGCGCCTTCGTTTTTCACGATCTGGCCTCGCCGGCGGTGGCCGCCGGGTTTCGCTTTTTGCAGCGCGAAGGATTCAACGTCCTCGTTTATCAGACCGCCCAGATCATGGGGTTTGCGTGGCGCGGAAACGTGACGCCCATCGTCCACCTCCCCGACCCTGAGGTTGCCTGGCAGCTGCCGCATCACCTGGTCGGACTGCCGGTGTCGGGCGTCGAATTCGACACGAACTTTGAGGACCGCGCCCCATCGGTAAACGATTCGCGCCCGCCTGCTCAATCGACCGGTGAGATCGTTCGGCAAAGTCTTGAGCGAGACAAAGAACGGCACCCGCGACTCCGGCTGGGGAGTGATGCTCAAGCCCACGAAGCAGGGGATTGGCGGCCGTCGGTCTGCATCGTGTCGAGTGAAATCATCGGCCCATTCAAGAACGGCGGAATCGGAACCTCGATGACCGGTCTGGCGGAACACCTTGCCGGCTCGGGATGCCGCTTGACCATTCTCTTCACGGGAGGCGTCTGGGCTCCCCATATCCAACTCCGTGAGTGGAAGACGCGTTACGCAGAGCTCGGCATCGATCTCACCGCCCTCTCGATCGAAGAGATGAAGTCGGTTGATGGTCCGCTGAAGGACTGCGGCTTTGGAATTCCGTATCTCGTCTATCGGTATCTCGCCGCGAAGCAATTCGACGTCGTTCACTTCAACGACTGCGGTGGGGAAGGAAGTTTGTGCCTGGCCGCCAAAAAGCTCGGCCTGGAGTTTCAAAATACATTGCTGGTGGTGGCGCTGCACAGTCCATCTCAATGGGTGCTCGAACTGAACCAGACCTTGCCGACCGGCCTGCTTCTGGCCGCCTACAATTATTCCGAGCGCTTGAGCGTGAAGTGTGCCGACGTCCTCTGGAGTCCCAGCACGTACCTTATTGAATGGGCTCAGAATCGTGGTTTCGAATTACCGAAACATACGTTTGTGCAGCAATACTGCCTTCCTTCGCAGCGTTTGAGAGAATCAGGTGAAGGACCGTCAGGCTTCCCCGCGGTTACCTACGGCCGCAGCACGCCGCCAAAGGAGATTGTGTTCTTCGGTCGACTCGAAGAGAGAAAAGGGCTGCGGCTCTTCTGCAACGCGATCCATCGTCTTAGAGAAGAGTTGGCTCTTCGGAACATCTCCGTAACTTTTCTTGGAAAAGCGGAATCCTGCGGCGGGATGAGCAGCCTGACGTATATTGCCCATCGTTCGAGCGATTGGCGCTTCCCGGTGAAGACGGTGACAAATCTGGGCCAGCCCGAAGCGCTGGAGTATCTATCTTCGGGCGACAAGCTCGCGGTCATGGCGTCATCCGTCGACAATTCTCCCTGCACGGTCTACGAAGCTTTGGCCTGGGGTATCCCATTCCTGGCGGCTCGTACCGGAGGAGTGCCGGAATTGATCCACCAGACCGATCATGATCGGGTGCTGTTCGACTGCACTACGGCCGCGCTTTGCAAATCGCTGATGGGCGCGCTTGACGCTGGTGGCTGGATCGCGGCGCCGTCACAATCGCAGCAGGAGACGCGGCTACGGTGGTCCTCGTTTCACGCAGATGCGAGACGGTACCTGCCACCGCGATGGACCGACCCGAGCCCGCGTCGGGTCACTGCAATTATTGAAGGTGGATCTCCAACGGATCTTCAGGTAACGCTGCAGTCGCTGGCCGAAACGGAATCTGTCCATCACGTCGTCGTCTTGAATCGCGGCGGCGTGAGTCTGCCACCGACCGCAGGCAAGTTTTCCGTCCGTAATATCGATCTTTCTATCGAAGATTCCGAGGCCCTCGACGAGGAGGTGGCGAAGTTTGCGGACGAAGCGATCTTGATGATTCATGCCGGCATCTCCATCCGCACCGATTCATTTGCTCAGATGCTCCGGGCGCTCGACGGCGCGGATGTTGATGGCCTCCAGCCGGCCGCGCAGGTTGTAGGTGAAGGAACGCGTCGAACAGTTCTGCCGCTGGGCGGCGATCCGTCGTTCGCTCTCTTCGAAGGGGCAACCTTTACCGGCGGACTTCTGGTTCGCAGTGAAGCGTTTCGACGGGCCAGAGTGGGGCGCGGTCTGGCAGCGGAGAGCGCCTTCATGGGTCTCGCCGATTTCTGCGTCACGCGGGGAATCGAGATCTGGCCTTACCCTCAAGTCGTGTTCGAGCGCCCCGAGCACTGGACGATGGGCGCTGAGAGGTCCCTTCCGGCACGATTGATTGCCTTTGACGACTGTGCTGCAAATGATCGTTACTACATGCTGGCGGCGAGGTATGACGCCCGGAAAGGCGAACCCGCGGTGACCCAGAACAGGCGGATCGTTCTGGCGATGATCGACCTGGGCCTGCCCCAAGTCGTTCGCCTCGCCTCGTGGACGCGTAGGCGCATCGGCGGGATCCGATCGCGCCTGTCGCTCGGGCGCATCGAACGCAGTCTCAAACGACTCCATCGATGGAACGAATGACGACATCAGACACAGCAATCGCATTCGATCACGTGGAGAAGCACTTTCGGGTTTTTTCCTCGCCCCTTCATCGTGTCAAAGAGGCGCTGCATCCGACCGGGAAGATCTATCACACACCACTGCCGGTGCTGCGGGACGTCAGTTTTCGTGTCCCGCAAGGGCAGGCGGTTCTGGGGATCCTGCATCTCGCCGTCACCGCGCTCAGTTACTGCGCCGGCGTCGTCGATCTCGACGCGGGCTTCGCCGAATCAATCCTGCGACCGGGCGATGGTCACGCCGGACCCCTGGCAACCTGTGCCGGTGGTGGCGCCGGCCTCGCGAACCAGATCGATGGTTCTTTGAAATCCGACGGAGGTGTTGCGTGAAATCCACGGCGACGCGCGTCGGTCCAGTTTACTTCCAGCCGCTGGAACAGGAACTCGGTCCGGTTGCTCAATACCTCTCCGGTCACCTGCTCAATGCGGGGGCCGGCAGTCGTGATGTAAGCGCGTACCTGCTGGCGAATGCGGTCACGAAGATTACGAACTACGATATCGCTTCGCCCAATCCCGACGACGTCGTCGGCCCACTCGAATCGATGCCGTTCGCTGACCGGACGTTCGACAGCGTTCTGTGCAACGCCGTGCTGGAGCACGTTGCCGACGCGGAGGAATCGATCCGCGAGCTGGCTCGAGTGGTAAAGCCAAACGGACACGTCGTCGTCGCGGTGCCGTTCCTGCAACCCTTCCACGCATGTCCTGCCGACTTCCGACGGTACACATCTGACGGTCTCGCGGCGCTCGGCGTGCGGGCGGGACTCGAGGTCGTCTGCGTGTTGCCGGTGCACTCCATTACCCAGACGCTCGGCTGGATAATTTGGGAGTATGCGCAGGAGAAGGGCGGCCGGTTTCGACGCTCAGCGGCGTGGGTGGTTGCCTTCGTCGCCACGCGCCTGTGGAACCGCACGGATCCGGCGCTGGTCAGAAACGCGAACACCTTCCAGGCGGTATTCCGTCGCCCACCGGAGTTCGCCCCAAGCAGATGGCGCTCGCGTGAGGTGCCCTGGTCCTGCCGTGATGTGCCGACGATGCTGCTACCAGACGAATTGCGGCTGCTGCACTATCTGGTTGACGAGTGCTACACCGGCGCAGGGGCCATCGTTGACGCCGGATGTTTCCTCGGCGGGTCCACGCTGGCGCTCGCGGACGGTCTGCGCCGAAATCTCCAGAGACGACGAAGGGTCGAGGAGAAACTTATCCACACCTACGATCGCTTCGAAATTGAGGACTACACCGTTGAGCAGTTCTTCTCTGGAACTGCCCAGGCAGGTGAAAGCTTCAGACCTCTCTTCGATCGGAACATTGCTCCGTATGCAACTTTGGTTGAAGTCCACGCCGGCGACGTGTGCTCGTGGCCCTGGCAAGGTGGACCGATCGAGATTCTTTTCATCGACATCGCCAAGCACTGGAAGGTGTGCGACTGGGTCACGTGGCAGTTCTTTCCCTGGCTGATTCCCGGCAAGTCACTGGTCATCCAGCAGGACTACCTCTATCACCATTGGGTCGCTTGGCTTCACATTACGATGGAGTTCTACTCTGACTACTTTGAGTATGTCTGCGACACCGGCGTCAATTCCGTGGTGTTTCGGAACACGAAGCGCATTCCGGCGGACGTCTTACGCGAAAAGACCGTTGAGAGTTTGACCACGGCGGAGAAGATCGAGCTGATGGATCGCGCCGCCGGTCGCTTTAGTGGGGCACAGGCTGATCTGCTGAGGTCGGCAAAGGTGCATTTTCTTGAGATGCTGGGGGAATCGTGACTCCACAAAACTCTTATAGCGATTTTGGCTACGAACTGCTGATGACTATCCAGCAGGGACGATGGCGTACCGATACCGGGGCGTCTCCTTAAAGAAGAATCCATTCGACCTCGCCCTCTACATGGGGCTGCTCGATCAGGCGAAGCCGCGAACGTGATCGAAATCGGTTCTTACCAGGGTGGAAGCGCCCTCTGGTTTGCGGATCAGGCAGGTCTTCTTGGACTCGGTCTCGAGGTGCTCTCGATCGACATTGAAAAGCCGGTGACTGTGGCCCATCCGTCGGTGACTTTTCTCCAGGGCGATGCTCGCGAGCTTGGGACAGTCCTCACACCGGCGCTCATGAATGCGGTTACGCGTCCGCCGGCGGTCGAAGCGTTTCTTGAGCAAAACGCCGCCAGCTACGAAATCGATCGAGGCTTGTGCGACTATTTTGGCAGAATCGTCACGTGGAATGTGAACGGCTACCTGCGCCGCCTTTAGTAGCGAACTGCGACAAGGTACGATCATGAGTGGGCCGATGCGATGAACCATATTTTCGATCTCGAAGCGGAGTTTCTTCAGATCTTCGAGTTATGCCGGGCCGAAACGATGACTTCGATTGAGCGGATGTACGCGCTGTATCAGGCGACCTGTCATGTGCTCGATCGCGATGTTCCGGGCGACCTGGTCGAGTGCGGTGTGTGGCGGGGCGGATCAGTCATGCTCATGGCTTACGCGCTGCTCTCGCGAGGCTGCACTGATCGCACGATCTGGCTCTACGACACATTCGATGGCGCCTCGCCGCCGGGCGATGATGATATTCAGGAAATATCAGGGCGCCGGGCCAAAGACATCCTGGATGAACGCGAGCGCTCTCCAGAGGATCCTTTCTGGGCCGTCGCTCCTCGCGCCCTGGTCGAGAGCAATCTGCTCCGCACTGGTTATCCGATGGATTGCTTTCGTTTTGTGCCTGGCGATGTATTAGCCACGATTCCAGTGGAGATCCCGGCGAGCCTGTCGGTTCTCAGGTTGGACACCGATTGGTACCAGTCGACCAGGCACGAACTCGAGCACCTTTACCCGCGACTTTCGCCGGGGGGTGTGCTGATCGTTGACGACTACGGATACTGGCGCGGTGCGCGGAAGGCTACTGACGAGTACTTCCAGACCGTCGAGGCGCGGCCACTGCTTAACCGAATCGATTCCACTGGTCGCATCTGCGTCAAGCCGTTCGAGGGGCGTTGACCAGGGCATCCACTTACGGAATTAGGCTTTGGGATTCATTGGCAACTACATTATCGTCAGGTGTGCTTATGCTCAGTTACTTGTCGCATAGTTTAAAGGCTTTCCGCGCGCGAGAGAGAAATCGATGGCGGCGCCATTTTCCTGAGTGGCTGCAAGAGAATGCCACGAAGGTTCTGAAGAGCGCGCAGGGTGAACAGCACGTCGCCGAGGTCCTGTCCAGATTGGCCGAACGTCTTGCGCGCGTCCTGCCAGCGCTCGACGGTGGTCCCTCCGTTCTCGACGACCCGTCGTTCGCGACCAGCTTTCAACACACGTTGAGCTGGATCTCATATCAGGAAGAGGTCACCGGCAGCGGATCCAGGCTACGTGCCTATTGCGACATCACAGCGTCGTTGGCCGTCTTCGATCTGCTAGTAGGGGAGATCGCGTCGGAGTTTTCGCTTAACGGCGCGGAGGGAGAAATCGACGTCTCACTTCGTCTCGCCGCTGCGGCAGGGAACTGGCGCGAACCTCTCGTAGCGGCCGGACAGCGCCTGCTTTCGGCAGGACGATATGACGAGGCCGCTGATTGCGCACGTCGCGCCCTCAACATCGTGACCGCGTGTCCCGTGGCGCAGCGCCTTCTCATGGATGCGCTGCGCGAGCGACTTCGCGCCGGCGGCACAGTTGACCAGGTTGAGCAGAACGGTCTGGCTGATCTCAAGGGACGCTTTTGCCCAAGGCCGTTCGAAGTGCTCGTGAGCGGGCAGTCGACACGGTGGAACGAAGCCACGAACCTGACCGAGCAGGTGATGGGTTCCACTTATCTTTGCGATTGCGCCGCGTGGCTGCCGTTCGTTGCCGGCAATGTCGTGGAAGCCGAATCGCCGGACGCCGTATGGAACTCAGATCAGGCCCAGGAGATCCGTCGCTCCGTGCTGGATGGTGACTTTTCGTACTGCAGCCGGACGATGTGCCCCTTGATTGTGAACGACGCGCTGCCACGGTCGGAAGATGTTACCTCGCCGCGCCTGCGCCGAATTATCGAGCGCCGCGAAACGGTTCTCGATGATGGCCCGCGCCTCATCGCGCTCGGCCACGACAGTTCGTGCAATCTGGCATGCCCGACATGTCGCGTCGGCATCCTCATGGCGGACAAAGCACAAAACGAATGGCTGGATCGCGCGCGCGATCGCGTGATCCTGCCGCTCCTTCGCGGTCGGCAGGTGGGTCTCCATTTAACGTCGTGGGGCGATCCATTTGCCAGCCGTCACTACCGCTCGATTCTGGAGGCGCTGCGGGAACCGGAGTTCGATGGCGTCAAGCTCTATCTCCTGACGAATGGCCTCGGCCTCACCGCGCAAATGTGGACGGCGATGCCGCACCTGGCCGAAAAAATTGTGGAGCTTCGCGTCTCTGTCGACGCCGCGACTAAAGAAACATACGAGAACGTCCGGCGTCCCGGACGATGGGAGGTGATTCGCGAGAACCTGACCGTGATGGGCGAGATGAGCAAGGCCGGCAAGTTCCGCCGAAACCGCTTCGCCGGCGGTGTGCAGTCGGTCAGCAGCGATCTCTATCTTGATGCCAAGGATCCCGTCAGCTTCGTGCTCGCATTCGTCGTGCAGAGCGCCAATTTCCGCGAGATGCCCGCCTTCGTCAAACTGGCCGAGGAGGTTGACGCGGATGTCGTAGTGTTCCAGAAGTACTACAGCTTCGGCCATGAGGGCGCCGCGGTGTTTTCGGTTAAGGATGTCGCGGCGCCGGAGCACCCCGAGCACGAACAATTGCAGGCCATCCTCCAGGACCCGATGATGAAGAGTCCGCGCGTCATTCAGGCATTCACCGCCCAACTTGATCATGGGGCCGCATCATGATCCGTCAGCGCGCCACCAGCATGCATCGCCGCGTCGCCGAAATACGAAGGCGATGGGCGGCGTCGTTCAATGCCCGCGTCGCGAAGCGGTGGGCTCGTCGCGCCTTTGCCGAGTTTGAAGTGAGTAACGAGAGGCGCGAGGAGATGCTCTCGTCGATCGTCGCCGACGCTTTGCACTTGACCAAACTTGCGGACGATCTGGTTGTTGGCCGCGACGGTAGCGACTGTAGCGATCGCGGCTTCGTCGATTTCCTGCTCCAGGCCTGTCAACGCGTTGACTCCGGTCATGTGCGCCACAGGAGTGCGAGACTCCGCTCGTACGTTGACGTCTCCGTTCAGGCGAAAGCACTCCGCGCCTTCGCGGATTACCTGTCGCAGCGAAAGGCATTCGCCGGCGATCCGGCCAACGTGACCGCTCTGCTGCTCGCAGAGTTCCCGGACTCTCGTCCGTCACTGCTGGCGCATGCGGAGTTGCTGATCGAGCGACAACATCTGGACGAGGCGATCGCTGTCACCCAGCGGGCGCTGCGTATTCAGGCCGTCTGTCCGTCTGCCCAGCAACTGCTCAACCGTGCCTATGCAGCACAGCGCAAGAACGGCGTTCGCACCGGCGATCTGGATGGAACCAACTATGACCTGAGCGACAAGTTCTGCCCGATGCCGTTTACTCACCTCGCCACCGGTTACAAAGGTGACGCGTTCGCCTGCTGCTGTCCGGCGTGGGTTCCCTTCGCGATGGGAAATGTGCTCGAAGCGCCGTCAGCCGACGCGGTGTGGAACTCGGAGGTCGCGGCCGAGATTCGCCGTTCGGTGCACGACGGCGACTTCAGTTACTGCAGCCGGACGCTTTGTCCCTACATCGCCGCGCAGAAACTTCCGTTGAAAGCGGAGATTACCGATCCGCTGCTTCGCCGGTACATCGACGAGCGGTCGGTCACGCTCGAAGAGGTTCCACAGATGGTCCAGTTGAACCACGATGCGACCTGCAACCTGGCCTGCCCGTCATGCCGCACGGAGATTATTACCGCGAAGGCGGACGAACAGGATGCCTTCGCAGAATCTGCCCAACGCGTCATCCTGCCGGTGCTGCGGAAAGTGAATGGACAGAGCTACATCTCCGGCGGCGGCGAAGCGTTCGCCAGCAGACACTATCGCTCCATTCTGGCCGCGCTGAATCGCGCAGAGTATCCGGACCTTTACGTTTACCTCATCACGAATGGTCAATTAATAACTGCTGAACGGTGGAGCCAGTTCCCGGACCTGCCCGAAATGATCGACCTCCTCTCCGTGTCTATAGACGCGGCCCGAAGCGAAACGTACGAGCGGCTGCGATTTCCCGGAAAGTGGCCGCTCCTTATGAAGAACCTGGAGCTAATGGCGGAGATGAGGCGGGCGGGATCGATCCGGCGGCTTCAGATCAACTTTGTCGTTCAGGAAGAGAACTATCGCGAGCTCCTGGAATTCGTCGAGCTGGGGATCCGCATGGACGTGGACAGCATTTGGCTTCAGCGAGTGACCAACTATGGCGCGTATGCAGAGGACGCCTTCGCGAAGGCGGACGTTACCTCGCCCGCGCATCCGCACCATAACGAACTGCTCGACATCCTGCGCCGCCCCGTCATGAGCCATCCGGCCGTCGACATGCAAATGCTGATGCCTCTGCTGCCCGAAGTAGTCGCCTCGGATTTGCGTCTCCCGCTGCTGCACAGCGCCTCGCGCATCAAGGCCGAGGAACTGCGCTGGAGCGGCATCGACGCGCACCGCCGGAACGCACTAAAGTAATCCTCATCGAACAAGCCAGATTGCTCAGCGACTGTTCACTCAGAAGTCAGAAGACACATGCCCTTCTGATCTCTGACATCTGATCTCTGTTTTGAAATGGTGAGCCGAGCAGGGCTCGAACCTGCGACCCGCTGATTAAGAGTCAGCTGCTCTACCAACTGAGCTATCGGCCCGACGGGAGTGGAAAATTATACGTGCGCAAATTTGAGTGTCAAGCGGGCGTCGTTTTGAGTCCGAAACCGGCGCGCATCTGAAAGACTCTTTAGTTTGTCGTCTCCTGGTTCCCCTCTCCCAATGGGAGATAGAAAGCACTTATTCAGAGTTTCCTCAACTGTGAATCACTGCGCCTTGCCTTGTACAGGCATTAGGAAGCAGCCGCGGCACATTCTCTTTCGGAAAGAAGCTTGCGAACGTTATCAATTAAGCCATCAATATCCGGTTTAGCAACGTAGGCGTCGGCGCCGGCTGCCAATGCTTCTGACTTGTGAAAGTCGTAAGCGTCGCCACTGTAGATGATGCAGGGAACTCCCGGTGTTGCCTCGTTCAGCTTGGCGCATAAGTCAATCCCACTGCCATCAGGCAAATGCTTGTCAAAAACGTAAAGATCAAACTCCTCACTCGACGCGAGTATCAGAGCCTCCTGCATGGTGACGGCAGTCGTTACCTCATAGTCTTCCTGGATCAAGAGAAGCTTAAGCATCTCAGACGTGTCTTCGTGATCGTCAATGCAGAGGATGCGACATTTTGCTGGCGGCATTGGGGGACCTCCTGGATAATTTGTTGCGGGTAGAGGATGGATTCTAGACTCGTTTTGCCACGGATAGCCAGCACAAGTTTTGTTGGTGTGTTACCGGCCCGGCGGTCGCGGTTCCTGCATGGCCTTGAGCAGTTGGTTTATCGCATCGTTCTCTTCGTCGTCAGGTTGGCGCAGTTGCCGGTAAGTTTCCAGGGCCGCGAGCGAAGCAACCAGATCGTCCAACTTGAAGTGGGCCAGCGATAGATTGAAGTAGACCAGAGAAAAATCCGGCGCGATTTGCGCGGCAGCTTCGTAGTGAAGCCGCGCGAGTTGAAAGTTTCCGGCGTCGTAATAGAGGTTGCCGAGATTGTAGTGGGCCTCCACGTGGCGCGGTTCGAGTTTTAGCGAGAGCGTAAAATTGTCGAGCGCCTTGCCGAGGTCACCCTTTTCCTTGTTGATAATTCCCAGGTTGCAATAAGCCTCAGCCACGTTGTCGCCGTCGTTAATCGCTTCGAGATACCATTCCGCGGCCCGCGGATCGCCCTGCTGATCCAGCAATAGGGCTTCCTCAAGCGGCGTCAATAGCCGCGAAAGCTTGCCACCTTCAAAACTCCGAAACAGATTCAACTGTCCCTGAAGTTCGGCTTCGATTTGGCGAATGCTCTGGCCCTGCGCGCGCAGTTCGCGCACGCGGCGAAACTGTGTGAGCGCCTGGAAATCGTAGTTGTAATCGTTGGCCCCTTGAGTGTCGCCGGTGGGCGTGCCGGAAATGATCCCCTGTTCAGTCCAGCGGCGGATAGTCCGCTCGCTCAAACCAAACATCTGTTTTATTTCGCGCAGAGAGTAGTTTGACTTGACGCGTTGATAATCCGCCTTCGCGGGAACACGTGAGGGAAACGAAAGAACCTTATTGCTGTTTTCTTTCATAGGTAACGCGGAATGTAACGCAAACTGTTAGTTTGCGATTTCGTGCGCCAGCCCGGAGACGCAAACTAACAGTTTGCGTTACATCACGAAGCTTTGCGTTTCTTAGCGGCCTTTGGCTTCGCAACAGCCTTCACCAGCGTCAGCGATTTCTTCTTCGACGCCGCGGCGGCGGTGGCCTTAACCATCGGCTTGCGATTCGACTGCTGCAAGCTCTTCTTCAGCGCGCTCATAATATCAAGTCTGGGTATTTCTTCAACCTCGGCAAACTCCACCACTTTCTTGCCTTTGATTTTCGACTCGATGATTTTCCGGAGCGCCTGGTGATACTGATCCACAGTGTCTATCTCGGATAGCGAAGTAACCATCTGCTCAACCAGCATCGTCGCGAGTTTCATTTCATTCTTGTCTGCCTTCTTTGCGTTATCGAGGTCGGGCACGTCCTCCATCTTTCGGATCTCGTGTGGGTAATGAAGCTTCTGCATCACCAATCCGTCTTCGTGCGGAAACACTGCCACCAGATCCTCGCGATCCCGCAGCACGACTTTGCCAATGCCGACCTTGCCTGTCTGCTTCATCACCTCGCGCAATAACGCGTAGGGCTTCTCGGCCACGGGTCCATCTGGGCCGGCGTAGTAAGGCGCGTCGTAAAACGTCGAGGGGATTTCGGACCGGTCAACAAAGCCCACGATGTCTACCGCCCTGGTGGTTTTGATTTTTACCTTGGCGATGTCTTCTGGCTCGATGATCGCGTAGCGATCGGGCTCATATTGATAGCCTTTGGTTATCTGGTCGCTGGTGACAATCTGGCCACACTTCTTACACTTCTTGTCGTAGCCAATTGGGCCGTAGTCGTCGCGATGGAGCTGGTTAAACTGGATCTTCTCGGTGGTCTCAATGGCGTTGTAGATACGCACCGGAATAGCGACGAGCAGGAATCGGATGTGGCCCTTCCAAATCGATCTCATATTCAAATTCTCCTGAAATGGTCCGGCAACCTTTAGCTTGCCGCAAACCGGCGTCGCGCGGAATCATGCGCCCTTAGACTGTTTCACCGGCTCTGGGCCGGTGGTTGGGCGTATTATGCGGCGCTTGATGGTCTAAGTAAAGTCTTATTTTTGTTGGGGTTTTTCTCGGGTCGGAAGCTAACGCGGCTGCGATGAGAAGGCCGAAAGTGAGGCCATGAGCTGGCGGAGCCCTTCAAAAGAACCCGCGATCTGATTCCCTGAGGCCACTGCGAAATCGTGCAATGACTTTAGAAGATTCTCAAACAATATTGTAGCTGTTGGTTGACATCGCTTTGTGGTACTTTCCGGGCCTCAGGAAAACTGGGTCCCCGACATCTCCGCGGAGTTTCAGTCTCGCAAAAGATTGGATCCGCGCCATTCATTAACGGCTCACGGAGGACGAACCAATGACTATGAATTTTTGGAACACTCGATCTTTGGCATTGTGCCTAACCCTGGTCTTGCTGTCGGCTACGGCACAACTTGCCTCGCCAATCGCCCTGGCCCAGGAGGCAGTCGGTCAATTAACTGTGGTCGGAATGGTCAAAGTTAACGGGCAACCCGCGGCGACCGGAGACATCGTTTCTTCGGGCAGCACAGTGGAAACAGCGAAGGGCTCCAGCGCCGTCGTTAGCCTGGGCAAACTCGGGCGCGTCGAGGCGCTTCCAGCAACGCGAATGAAACTGCGCTACGACGATTCGTCGATTTCGATCCTGCTCGATACGGGTAGCGTTCGGGTTATGACGGGGCCGGGCGTGGCCGCGACGATCGTCGCCAAGGACGACTAGCTGGCAGTCAGCTTACATGCATTAGCGCGTTACGCATCGCGTTGGCCGATTGCCAGCGTTCGCTGGGCTCTTTCACCAGGGCGCGATCGATGATCTCGCAGACTTGTGGCGGAAGTTGCGGTGCGCGTTCGCGCAAGGGAATCGGCGGTTGTTCGAAGATGGCCTTGATTGTTTCCGCCATGCTGGTTTTCCGGCTGAGCTTTAGTGCCAACGTGCCGGCGAGCAAACTGTAGGCGGTCATCCCTACGGCATAAATGTCTGACTGCGGCTGCACGTCGCGAAAGTTTTTGAGCTGTTCCGGCGGCATGTAGGCGAGTGTCCCGGCCATCTCGCCGGCGACGGTCACGCCGCTCATACCGGATTGAGTGAAACTCTTGGCGAGTCCAAAATCTGTCAACTTCGCGGTCAGGCCGGGGCCGCTGCCACTTACCAGAATATTCTGATCTTTGATGTCGCGATGGATATAGCCTTGCGCGTGCGCGTGAGACAAGGCTGCCAGCGCCTGCGAAATAATCGCCAGGCCTTCCTGAAAAGGGAGTTGGCCGCCGCGCGAGTCCGCTAGTTTGGCGGCATCGGGTCCATCAATAAACTCGGTGACCAGATAAACCACTCCATTGTTCACGCCGCGATCCAAAAACTCCACGATGTTTGCATGCTTGAGCGCAGCCGCAACGTCGATCTCACGCATAAACCGTCGCATCGCCTTGTCACTGACGGCAAACTCCGGCAGCAGCGTTTTGATTGCCACAGCTTGTCCCGTCCTTTGATCGCGAGCCAGCATCACGGAGCCCATTCCCCCACGGCCCAGAATGCGGATCCACCGAAACGCCTGATCCCCTAACGCCCCAGCCAACTTCAGCCGGCGTATCGGGGCGAGGTGACGGACATACCGCCGTGCCCTCCCCGGCCGCCGGCCGCATCCGCCATCCGGC